>DJFQ01000033.1:0-16575 GCA_002432095.1 Marinagarivorans sp. UBA5868
TGGAGCACGGCCATCTGTTGTGGCAGCGCGCGTTTCTGGAGCCTGGGCTTTGGGATTGGGTATTCGCTCAGAAACAGCCTCGCGAAGGTGATGCTCAATAATCCTTGTTTTTTCCGCGCACAAGGATGTGCGCTTCGCTGTCACCATATGTCCTTCTTTGTCCTGCCTACATGTTCCTCCTTGCCCCTCTGTTCGGGCTAAAATTCAAACCCTGTTCACTACCGACTTAAACAATCCCATGCCTCAACGTCTGCTGCATCCCCTCGCTGTCGCCCTGTGTGTGACGATTACCTTCACAGGCTGCGCCCAACACCCCTCCCAGCCCCAAAACAGCTCTTTAAACCCGCCGAATATTCAGCTGGAAGCCCCCCTGCTGAGCCTGCGCCAGCATATCGAAGGCAGCACTGCCGACTACCCGCTAGCCGCATTTGGCGTTCCACTCAAAGCCGCTGTGGTGTTGCAGGAGTTTTATTTGGAGCGGAATTTTCAGCCTGCATGGCATGACCAGCAGGGGCGGCCCACGTCGCAAGCATTGGCGCTGGTGAGCGAAATCGCCCGCGTGGGACGCGACGGCTTATTGCCCCAGGATTATCACTTTCGCCGCCTACAGGGCTTGGCCAATGCGGCACCGAAGGATCATGTGGAATTCGACCTCTTGCTGTCGGACGCGGTCGCCAATCTCAGCCGTCATCTGCTGATGGGCAAAGTCCATCCGGAAAGCATCGCGCCGGATTGGAAGGCGACACCCCGCCAGCGGGATTTGGTGGATGTGATGGTGGACCTGACCACCACCGCCAGTGTCGCTGACCGGCTGGAACAGCTGCGACCACAGCAAATCCGCTACGCCCGCCTGCAAACATTACTGGACCAGTTGGATGCCAAACCCGCTCCCGCCTGGCCCGCGCTGGCCCGCCACTCCGCGATCAAACCCAGTAGTCGCGATGCCCGCATACCGGCCATTCGCGAGCGATTGCGTTATTGGGGCGACCTGGTTTCCATCGCCGTTCCAGAGGAGCCGGACTTTTACGACGCCGAGTTGCAAGCCGCCATGCGCAGCTTTCAGACCCGCCACGGTTTGGACACAGACGCGGTGATCGGCCCCAAAACCTTAGAAGCACTCAATGTCACGCCGGCGGAGCGGCGTCAGCAAGTTGTGCTTAATCTGGAGCGCTGGCGCTGGCTGGCGGAAGATCTTGGGCAAAAGCATGTGCTGGTGAATATCGCCGGTTTTGAGTTGAAAGTGATCGACCATAACGAAACGGTGATGCGCAAGCCGGTGATCGTCGGTCGACATTACCGCCGCACGCCGGTGTTCAGTGATCGCATTCGTTATCTGGTGCTCAACCCCACCTGGACTGTGCCACACAAGCTAGCGGTAAAAGACAAACTGCCGGACATACAGGCCGATCCCAGTTACCTGCAGCGGCTGGGTTTTACCGTGTTTGATCAACAGCAAAAAGCGGTGGATCCGGCGCAGGTCGACTGGGCAAATATCACCCAGCGCAATTTCAACTATCGTTTAGTGCAAGCGCCTGGCCCACAAAATGCCCTCGGCCAGGTCAAATTTATGTTTCCGAACTCTTATGACGTGTATCTCCACGACACCCCATCCCGCGAGCTCTTCAGCAAGTCCGACCGCGCCTTTAGCTCCGGCTGCGTCCGCGTGGCGGAGCCGCTGGATCTGGCGGAGCTATTACTCAAGGACAACGGCATGACCCGAGCGCAAATCGAAGCGGTGCTTGCTAAAGGTGAGTTGAGCACTGTGTTTCTCAAAAACCCGGTGCCGGTGCATATCGAATATTGGACTGCATGGATTGACAGCTCCGCGCAAGTGAACTTCCGCAGCGACATCTACGAACGAGACCCGCCGTTAGCGGCGGCACTCGCAGTGCCTCTCTATGCCGACTGATCGTCCCCCATTGCGGTTTCTGTTGCTCACGCTGTTGCTGTGTTTGGCCCAGATTTTCACCTGTGGCGCCAAGGCGGAATCCGCGCGGGTGGCGCCGGCGATGTTTCCACTCAGCATTAACGGCCGCTCGTTGCACTACGCCATCAATTTTGAACCAGTAATGCCCGGCGAGCAGGTCGTTTTCGCCACTGCATCCCATCTCGCGCCGCGTCTGGCGGTGCAGATCGACGGCAATAATCTCGCTCCGCGCGATGGGCAATACATTTGGCGCGCCCCGCAAAATCCTGGTGTGCATAAAGTCGATGTCCATTTGCGCGCCGATGCGGCGGTCACCGGTTATCAAACCATCAACGTGCAGCTGCTGGTTATGGTTCCGGCTAAACGCATCAGCAATGGATACCTCAACGGCTACCGAATCGGCCCGTATCCACCTGCGTTGAATAATCTCAGCTCCTACCAAGCGCCGGAGGGGTTTATCGAAGTGACCGTGAAAAATCAGAACTTGCGCATCTCGCCGAACTTCACCCTCAGCCAGTTCCTCTGCAAACAAAAAGGCAGCTTTCCCAAATATGTGGCGCTCAAGCCGGCACTGCTGAACAAACTGGAAGAGCTGCTGTTGGACGTCAACGCTCGTGGTATCAGCACCCCCACCTTTGTGGTGATGAGCGGGTACCGTACGCCTTATTACAACCGGGCGATCAAGAATGTGCCCAACAGCTACCACATCTACGGCGGTGCGGCGGATATCTACATTGACGTGGATGGCGACGGGTTGATGGACGATATCAATCGGGATGGCAAGCTGGATCAGGCGGACGCAGCCTTGTTGTACGAATGGGCCGATTCCTTTGCCACCCGCCACAACCGTCCGGATTTAATCGGCGGCGTTGGCGAATACACCAGCACCTCCGCCCACGGGCCTTTTATTCATATCGACGTGCGCGGCGCGCCGGCACGCTGGGGACACTGGCCGCCTTAATGGCCAGCGTCCCTGCGTTCATCAATCAGCGCAAACAGCCCGCTAGGCTTGCCGTCAGAATGGCCTGCTTACCTGCGGTCAGAGGCGAGTTGAAAGGTACAGCGCCATCCTTGCCCGCGGTGGCGTTCACATAGTCCACCAGCTCCTGCCCGGCGGCGAATTTCTGCCCCGCAATCACATTGGAACTTGCGGACGAATAATCCTGGGCGAGATTGCGCGCAGTGCCGCCGCCACCCAAAACCTGCGCCTTGAATGATGGATTGATATTGCAGTCATCGTCGGCGAACCAGGCGAATGAACCGGTGGTAGTGAAATTACCGTCATCCACCACCGCATCCGAGAGGTTGTCGGTTACCCAACTGGTAAACGATGCATTCAGATCGCTTTTCTCATCCTGAATGGGCGTGCCGCCAAGGAACACGTTGTCCTCGAACAACAGCGTTCCACCCACCCGCACGCTGGCAAAATCCTTGTAGTAGTTCATAAACACATTGTTGAACATGTGTGATGACCCGCGGCGCAGCAAGGGCACACGGCGTGCAGTGCTGCGGCCTTCGTCGTAAAAACTTTCACTGGTGAGAAACAGGTTGTGATGGAAGGTGGTGGTGATCTGTTCGTTGATGGTGCGGCTGTCGCTGGAGCCGTGGAGACTCGCGCGTTTAACGTCCAATACGCGGTTGAATGACAGGGTGATGTAATAAGCCCCAACTTTCACATCGAACGCGGCGTCACCGGTGTAAAAGAAGTCGTTCTTGTGAATCCATATATCGTGGGACGCGCCGGTGGAGCGGATCATATCCGGGTCCAGCCCGTGATCTTCCACATGGCCCGCACCGCGAAAACTCAGATGCGTGAGAATCACACTTTCGGCGGTTTGCGTCGGCATACCACTGCTGTCTCGGCCGATGGCAAAACCGTTAAAGCGGATGATCGGCTTAGCCTGTCGCCCGTCGATGGTGGTGTTGGAGCCGACGACCACATTGCGAATCGGCAAATTGGCGTCGTCCAACGTCACATTGAAAAACTGGTGATCGCAGTTGGCGGCAGAAACTCCTTTGGCACTACACCACTGGCGAAAATCCACACACTGCTGTTCCGTTGCACCAAGCTTGCCGAGCACTGCGGAATTGCCGCATTGAAGCCGATACATGGCGATTTCCACGTCGTCGCTAAAGTCGTCTTTATCGAAGACCACCCAGTTGTGCTCATCTCCACTAATCGCATCCAGCAACTGTTGCTCAACCGATACCCCGGCGCTGGTGGAAATCACCGTCAGCCGGCTGTTGCCATTGGGATCGTAGCCGCCACGGGCATTCTCGCCATAACCGACTGGCCGACCGAGGGTGTCTGCCAAACATTTAACGATTTCTTGATCGGACTGCAACGCTGATTCACGCCAATTCGTTGCGGGGTTATTTACCAGGTCCAAGCACGCTGCAGATATGCCCGCATTACCCGAACTGCCCGAAGAGCTGGAACTGGAGGAAGAAGAGCTGGATGAAGATGAACTGGATGAGGAGCTGGACGAAGACGAACTGGAGCTGCTCGATGATGAGGAACTGGAACTCGAACTGGACGACGAGCCACCGCTGGATGAACCCGTACCGCCACAGGCAGCGAGAGTGAATACAACTGCGGCGACGGACAAGGTGCGCAGTGAGACTGCGCCGGAAAATAAGGCCCGGTGTGACATGTAACCTCCTGATAATTGGGTGCGCGCGGACTTGACGACCGACTTGGTTACCAACTGGCTTTATTTGGTCTTGCCAATTTGGTCTGCGCAGCTTACCGGGAAAAGTCGGACAAAAATGCCAAGTGGGTCGAATTCCTAGGAGTGCGGGCCCCCCGTCCGCTTTTTCTCGCCATTTCACAGAGCGTACCGGCCTTATTTTCGATTAGACGCGATCTACTAAAATTCCCCTCCCCCGGAGGGGTGCCCGAAGGGCGGGGTGGTGAAGTGGTAACACCGTGATCTCCGCCTCCATTGACCACCCCGTCAGGCTTTGCCTGCCACCCCTCCGGAGGAGGGGAATAATCTCCGCCAGGCTTTGCCTGCCTCCTATCCGGAAGAGGGGGATAATCCGTTGCCAGGCTTGGCCTTCCGCCCCCGAATGGGAATAATCCCGTAAGACCTCACATGTTACCTTTTCAAAGAAAGGAAACCGCTCGCACAAATCAAGGACGTTTTTTATGCGCAACACCAAAAACTACAAGTCACTTCCATTTAACCCAGCACTAAAAGGCAGAGCCAAAGCTCTGCGCAAAGCAGGGGTATTGCATGAAGCATTACTTTGGCTTGAGTTAAAAAATAAAAAATTAAACGGCCTGGATTTTGATCGACAAAAAATCATTGGCAATTACATTGTGGATTTTTACTGCGCCGAAAAATCGGCGGTCATCGAAGTGGACGGCAGCTCGCACGATAGTAAGCAAGACGAGGATTCTCTGAGAGATGAATTTTTAAATAGCTTAGGGTTAAGTGTGATTCGGATTTTGGCGAGAGACGTGTTGGAGAATTTGCAGGGTGTTGTTGGGTTTTTAAAGGACCACCCCGCCCTATCGGGCACCCCTCCGGAGGAGGGGAATTAGGTGTGGTGCCAAGTTCCAAGTAAAGGAATTAGTGTACTCCCCAGCAAATCCTCTCCTCTGCAGGGAGCTGAATGTGGCAGCCGAGCCTCTACTGGCGGCGAGCCCGGTGTGCGGCTCGGAGTATTCCCTTCCTCTCGCGGGAAGCTTTGATGTGCTGCCGGATAATTCCCCTCCTCCGGAGGGGTGCCCGCTAGGGCGGGGTGGTTGTCACTTGAAACCAACCTTCACATAGCCAACCTCAGATTATTCCCCCACCAATTCCCTTACCTCGGCATAGGCGTGTTCGCCAAGGCGAGCGGCAAACCACGAAAGCGCGGGCTGCATGACCTCGGCGAGATTCCACGGCGGGTTAACCACCAGCATTCCCGTTCCGGTCATGCCCGGCTGGGTATGGTCGGAAGTCAGGCCGACCTCCAACTGCAAAATGCGACGCACTCCGCTGTTGCGTACGCGGCGCAGGAGTACTTCGGTACGAGACAGATCCGCTATCGGATACCAGACCGCGTAGACGCCGGTGGCGAACTTGCGGTGCAGCAGTGCCAGATGATCCGCAACCTTGAAATAGTCTTCTTTGATTTCGTACGACGGGTCGATCAGCACCACACCGCGGCGCTCCGGTGGCGGGGTTAGGGCGATGCTCTTATGCCAACCATCCTCGGCATAACAATGCACATTGGCACCACTACTAAACGTACGTTCCAGCTGCTTGCGGTCGGCAGGATGCAGCTCACACAGCTCTAACCGATCAAAAGGTCGCAGGAGATGCTGGGCAAACCACGGCGAGCCGGGATAGGCGGTGAGATGTTTGCCGCAGGCAGCCGCAACACAAGATTGGTAATCCGCCAATGCGGGAGGCAATCCGCGAGCCTGCCACAACAATTCGATGCCTTGATGGTACTCCCCGGTTTTTGCGGCCTCTGGGCTGTTCAGGCTGTAAAACCCCGCTCCGGCGTGGGTGTCGAGATAACACAGCGGCTTATCCTTCTGCGTCATGTAGCGAAGAATTTGCACGAGAGTGGCATGCTTGAGGACATCGGCGTAATTGCCGGCGTGGAAGGCGTGACGGTAGCTGAGCATGGGATGTGTCCTTGATGGGTGCGCGCAGTATTCAGAAATCATTGCGCAGCGGCAAGCCGTAGAATTGGTCGGACCGGATGGTCTAGGCCATCCGACTTGTGTGCGGGGGAACCGCTGAAGCCAAAGTGGCGTCGAACCCCGCGTCTATGCAGGATTGCGCGACCTAGACCGAAGGGAACGGCGTCGCATAAACCCACTGAATCGAACCATAAAGCCGGCATTATCCACAGTTTTCCAGTGTGCTTGATTGAAAAGCCACCAGCTTCTGGGATAATGGCCCGGCCAAAAAAAGAGATAACTGTCAGGCCATGAGTTTGCATTCTTTCCTACTCCGCACGTTCTGCGTTCTGCTTTGCAGTTCTATCACCCCGTTTGCGGCCTCCGCCGCTACGGACGCCATTTCCCGTATGGAAACCCGCTTGCAAGATCATGCTGGCGAGCTGCAGAAGCTGCAGCAGGAAGTTGAATTCACCCAATACAAACGCCAATCCACTGAAGACAAACTTCAGCAATTACAAGCTGAGCTCAAAGATCGCGAAGTGCAGTTGGTGCGCCTACGCGCGGAGATGGGCAGCGAACCCAGTGCCGCGCAACAGGAAGCTCTGGATAATGAGGCGCAACGCATCGCGCTTGCCGAGCTGAGCATTAAATCCCGCGTTGCGGCTATCGAACGGCTGGAGCGCAAAGAGCAGGAATTGCAGACGGCGATAGCGACCATCCGTGATGGCGTGGCCAAAACCCAAAGAGAAATCGCCGCTGTCAAAGCCCGTCAGGACGCGGAAAGCCAGGCGCGTAACCGCGCCATGCAGCAGCAGCTCGAAGCCCTGCAGCAGGAAAACGAACAACTGCGTATCGCCATGGAAGAGGAAGCTCGCCGTGCCGAAGAAGCTGCACGGCAGGCAGAGTTGGCACAACAGGAAGCACTGCGTCGCGCAGAAGAACAAGCCGCCGCTCTCGCAGCGCAGGTCGCCGCTGAGCAGTCAGCGGCAAGCGCCACAACGGCGCCATCAGCTCAACCCACCCAGACCGCACAAGCCCCCCAAGTGGATGATGCGCCAGACCTGAGTCAGGTGGTGCTGGAAGGGGAAGAGCCGATTTATCAGGATGAAGACACGATCAAAGTGACGATTCGCAGCCGCTCCATCGACACCCCGGTGACCATGGTGCCGGTGAGCCCGAATCTCTATCGTGCCGAGGTGGACGTTGAGCCCGGTCGCGCTTATTTTGATGTGCGCAAACGCCGCTACCGCGGAGAGTTCCCGGCAAAATCCGACTCCGACCCCTATGTGTTTTATTACGATCTGAACGGCGAAAAGCCAAAGATGTACGTGCGCACCAAAAGCAACGACGATCAGATGATCTCCACCGCCAAAGATCCGTTCTAATAAAAGATCCCTTCTCATAATAGCCGCCGGGTGTGGTTGCCCGGCGTGGCACCTNNACACACCCAATTGCCCTGCTGAACCTGCTGTTTGATCGGGAGGTCTGTTTCCTCTTCCGGATTGCCGGTCGGCGCGCCGCGCAGCCCTACCCAGGTATTGCGGCCAGAGCGTTTGGCGACGTAGAGCGCCTGATCGGCGCGGTCCACCACCTGCTCCCAATTGAACGCGGTGGGATACAGCGGGTAGAACGGGAAAGCGGCGAAACCGAACGAGCAGGTTTTGTGTAACACCAAGTCCGCACTTATATGGAAAGCGTGTCGCTCAACCACTGCGCGCAGCCGTTCCACCAGATCCGCCGCCTCCCGCCAGGCCGTGGCGCGGGCGACAATCAAAAACTCCTCGCCGCCCCAACGCACCAGATAATCGGATTCCCGCAGGGTTTTCTGCAGCAGCACCGCCAATTGCTCCAGCAGCCGGTCGCCCGCGCCGTGCCCATGGCTATCATTCACCGGTTTGAACAAGTCCACATCCAGCAGAATAAACACCAAGTCGTGGTTATGCGGCCGGCTGTGCGGTTGGCGCAACCACAGCCGATATTGCTCGGCGACAAACTGGATGTCCCGGTCGATGGTTTGGGTAAGAAAACGGCGGTTTTTCAAGCCGGTCAGCGGGTCGGTAACGCTGTACTCCTCCAGCCGCCGGTAAGCTTGTTGCAGATGCTCCTGGGTATCCTGCAGACGCTTGGTTTCCGCGTGCAGCTCATAGGTGCGCTCGGCGACTTTTTTGTCCAGCAGTCGGTGCATCTCCAAATGTTGCAGATGGGTGGATACCCGCGCGAGCAGCTCCTCTTTATTAACCGGTTTGGTGAGGTAATCGTTAGCGCCGGCCTCAAAACCCGCGAGCAGATCCTCGGTGCGGGTGCGCGCGGTGAGCAGAATAATCGGCAGCTCCTGAGACGTGTACTTCTGGCGGATCTGACGGCAAGTGTCGTAGCCCGACAGGCGCGGCATCATCACGTCCAAAATCACCAGATCGACATCGCCCTTTTCTACTTCCGCCAGCGCTTGCACCCCTTGATCCGCCTGAGTCACCCGGAACCCGTGCAATACCAGCATGTTGTGCAGCACCTTCAGATTCACCGGCTCATCATCGACGATCAGAATGTGCGCACCTTTGCCGTGATTATGCTCACTGCCGTAGCGCACCGGCTCAAGAACTGGTTCGGCGACATTTGCAGACGAGCCATACTGCTCAGAGGCCTCCGCCTCGGGCGGTTCCTCTAATGCGGACACAGGTACGCTTTCCGGGGCGACGCGCGGCAGGGTAAAACTAAACGTGGTGCCCTCGCCAACCTGGGATGTCACCTGGATTTTGCCGCCGTGCAATTCAACCAGCTTGCGAGTGACCGACAACCCCAGGCCGGTGCCACCATACATCCGCTCCACCGACCCCTGGCCTTGCTGGAACGATTCAAAAATCGTATCGAATTGCTCTGCGGGGATACCAATACCCGTGTCACTAACGGCTACCTCCAACTCGTCGCCGCGCCAATTGGCGGTCACGGTGATATCGCCGCTCTCGGTAAATTTCGCGGCATTGCCCAGCAAATTGTGGAGGATCTGCTGCAAACGGTCCTCGTCGGCGTACACCAGCACCTGCTCCGGCACTGCGTTATGAAGCTTGACGGATTTGCTGCCCAGCAAGGGTTTGGTCAGCGCCAGCACGACATCCACCAATACCCGCAAATCCACCTCGCGGCGGCGCAGTTGCAGACCTTTGTTTTTGAGTTTGGAGAAATCCAGGATGTCGTCCACCAGTGTGGCGAGACGCCGACCGCTGGTGACGATCAGATGCAAGTTGCGGCGGGCGGACTCGTTCACCGGGCCGCTGATACCATCCATCAGCGATTGGGCGAGGCCGATGATGCCGTTCAGCGGCGTGCGCAATTCGTGGGAGGTGTTGGCCAGGAATTCGTCTTTAAGACGGTCGACCTCCTTGAGTTTCTTCACCACCGCGCGCTCGTGCTCCACTTTTTGGCGCTCGTAAGCGACCTTCATTTTCTGGGTATAGATGAACCAGCCCACCAACAGCGCCAGTGCGATGCAGTACAAGGTGTAGGCCCACCAGGTTCGCCACAACGGCGGCAGCACAGTGATGCGGATACGTCTCCCGTCCTGATTCCACACCCCATCGTTATTGGAACCTTTCACCTCGAAGAAGTATTCGCCGGGATCCAGATTCGTGTAGGTGGCGAGCCGCCGGGTGCCAACCTCATTCCAGCCCTGATCGAATCCCATGAGCCGATAGGCGTATTGATTGTCCTGACTGGAACGGTAATTGAGCGCCGCGTAGGAAAAGGAAAACACCGACTGGGCGTGATGAAGAACAATATGCTCTGCGGTGCTAATCGCGCTGCTGACTGGCGAGTTTTTCTCCGCCACCGTCACCGAACGGTTGAATACCTGAAAATCCGTCAACACCACCGGAGGCACGTAATCGTTATCCGCCAGCAGCGCGGGATTAAACAGGGAAAACCCTTTGCTATTGCCAAACAGCAGTTCGCCCCGGCGGGTCAACAAGGGTGTGTTGCGATTGAACAGATTGCCGGAGAGCCCGTGGCGTTTATCGAAATTGCGGAAAGATTGCGTCGCCGGATCAAAACGCGACAAACCTTTATGGGTGCTGAGCCAAACGAACCCCTCACGATCACCTTGAATGCCCGTCACCGTGTCATCGGCCAGCCCATTGGCCACCGTGTAGGTGCGAAACTTGCGGGTTTCGTAGTCCATCAAGCTCACTCCGCCGCCCTCGGTGCCCACCCAAAGATGGCCATACCGGTCTTCATAGATGGCGGTAACAAAATCCGCAGTGAGACTGCCGGGGTCGCCGTCTACGTGGTGATAGTGGGCAGTGAAGGTGCCGCTGTCGCGATCCAGCAGAAACAGCCCGTTAGCAGTGCCCCACCACAGGTTGCCGTGGCTGTCCTCGTAGACCACCCGAGAATAGAGCGTGGTTTCTTCCCCCATGATCTCCGGCGGCGGCAGATAACGGGTGAAATCGTCGGTGGCGCGGTTATAGCGGTTGAGCCCCAATTCGGTGGCAATCCAAAGGTTGCGGCGGCTGTCTTCAAAGACATCCCAGGGTTCACGGCCCCACAGGCTGTTGGGATTGTCCGGCTCCGGCATGTAGTAGACATATCGGCCGGTCACCGGGTCGCGGCGGTTCAGCCCGCCAGACCAAATGCCCAGCCACAGCACACCTTCGTAATCCTCCAGCACCGACAGGATAGTACTGCCGCTGGGAGTCGAGGTGTCGCCAGGCACGTGCTTGATGCGTGTGAACTGATCCTGGTGACGATCGAAATAACTGAGGCCGAAACCGGTGCCGATCCACAGGTTGCCGCGGCTGTCTTCAAAGGAGGAAATCACTCCGCCATCGGTAATGCTGTTCGGGTTCACCGGGTCGTAACGATAGTTGTGAAAGACCGAAGAGCGAGCATCCACCATATCCACACCGGAGGGAAAAAACCCCAACCAGATATCGCCGGCGCGATCTTCAAACAGACTGGTGACCACGTGGTTGCCCGGCGTCTCCAACTGACCCTCCAAATAGCGGAAGCTGGTGAAGCGGCCCGTGGATTCATCTAACAAACTTATCGCCTGACCATCGCCGATCCACATCTGGCCCTCCTCGTCTTCGAGGATGTCCCAAATGATGCCGCCTTTTTCGCTCTGATCGTGGGCATAACGAATAAAGTGATCGCGATTGGGATCGTAGCGATTCAAACCACTGCCATAGGTGCCGAGCCAAAGCCGGCCGCGCCGGTCCACATATATATCGCGCACGTCGTTGGCGCTCACGCTGGTGGGATCGCCGGGGATGTGACGGTAGTAGGTGAAAGTGTTTTTATCCGGGTGGAACCGGCACACGCCGCCAGTCTGTTGCCCCAGCCAGAGGTATCCGGAGGCATCTTCCGCGATGGTCCAAAGATTGGCATTGCCGTCTGCGGCCGGATGAATTTCCATCGGCACTCGGCGGAATTCGCCGCCCTCGGGCAAAAACTCAAACAGTCCGACGCCGGTGGCCAGCCAGAATCGCTGCTTGCGATCCTGCCAGATGTAATTCACCACGTCCGATTCCCGCGTATTGCCCTGGTAGGCAAAGTTGACGAAGCGGTCCATTTTGGCGTCGTACCGGTGCAGTCCCGCTCGCGAACCGATCCACAATTCACCGTCCTGGGCGACCAGCAGATCGTTCAGATAGTTGGCCGGCAGCGAACCGGGATCCAAAGGGTCATTGCGGTAGATCTTCAGTTCGTAGCCATCGTAGCGCGCAAGGCCGTTGGAACCGGCGAACCACATAAACCCGCTGGCGTCCTGGACGATATCGCTGATATGACCGATGGACTCCACCTGATCTTGCAATATGTGGCGAAACACCAGATGTTGGGAAACCTCCGCATAGGCCTGCCTGCCAGTGCTTAACAGGCATAACACCGCCAGCGCCAATACCGCCGTCCACCGGCGCGACGCAGTTTGCACAATAGTGGGGGTATCCCCCCGCAGTTGGATATTGGTAAGCAAAATTTCCGCGCCCCTGGTGCTGTAGTGAGTTATCCGTCTTTATCCCTAGACTTGTCTTTTGTTAAGTCTAGTTTCAATTCGCGGAAGCAATATCCGAACACTCAAATCGCTGCATATCGCCATCCTGCGCCGCAGGGCATCGTTAGCTTTTCTGAGAACTGATTCCTTCCAACCTCTCTCTTATTGCGTTAAGTACGCACTTTTGCGGAGCCTGCACGGAATCGCATACATCGCCTGTGGCACTATCCGACCTTAGGAATCTGTACAAAACACGAGCAAGATTGCGCACCAAAAGACAAGGCAGTCGAAAAAAAGAGACAGATCCGGGTTAAAGAGGCAGTACTTATGAAAGAGAAACACGGTTTTCATTTCGGACGGATCTCAATCATCAACCACTGGACCATGGCCATTCTTTTTATCAGCGTTTTGTCGCTGGGTTTCCTGCTGGATTTTTTTGGTGATGGGCGCGCCCTGCGCGGCCCCTGGATGGAGGCGCATAAAGCCGGGGGCTTCATTCTGCTGATGTTCGGCCTCTGGCGAGTGAGCTGGCGACTTAGCCAGGGTTTTCCCAAGGACGTGGTGCATATGCCGGCGTGGCAACACCTTTCTGCCAAGCTTGTGCACTGGGTGCTGCTGTTTGCCATGATCGCCATGCCGGTGTCCGGCGTCCTGTTAAGCCTGTATAGCGAACGGGCCATTAACGTCTTCGGCCTGTTCATTGTTCCCGCTCAAGGGGATAACGAACTGATCAGCCGTTTCGCATCCATGACGCACGAGCTCCTCGCCTATGCCGTTGCCGCCACCATCTTTATGCACGTTGGCGCGGTGTTGAAACACCACGTGCTGGATCGGGATGAAACTCTGGCGCGGATGCTGCGGGTTCGCAAAGGTCCGCCCGCCAAACCGGCCCTCAAACAACGCCCGGTTTCCGTTAGTATTGGCGGCCCGCTCAAGCCTGTGGCCAAAGGACCGAATCATGCCATTCGAAAAGCGCCCCCTGCAGGGCCGATACGCACGCCTGGAACCCGTTACCGCAAACCATAAAACCGGCCTCGCCGCCGCCATACGCGACGGCGAACTCTGGAAGCTTTTTGTCACTCTGGTTCCGCACCCCAATCAACTCGACGCCTTCCTGGCGGATGCGGAATCCGCCTTTCTCACCGGCGACGGTCTTACCTTCGCAACCATCGACATCGCCAGCGGTCGAATCGCCGGCTCAACGCGTTTTATGCGCGCGAGTCCGGCGGACAAACGCGTGGAGATCGGCTTCACCTTCCTCGGCGCCTCCTGGCAAAAAACCGCTCTGAATACCGAAGCCAAATTGCTGATGTTGACCCACGCGTTCGAGGTCCTCGAAATGAATCGTGTGGAATTGCTCACCGACTACCTCAATAGCAACTCCCGCCGCGCCATATTGCGCCTGGGGGCCAAAGAGGAAGGCGTATTGCGCAGCCACCGAATCATGCCCGACGGACGTGTGCGCGACTCCGTGATCTACAGCATCCTCAAACACGAGTGGCCCGGTGTTAAACAAAATTTGCTCCATAAACTTTCACCTTCTCCATAAACGTTCGCAAAGGGAATCCAAGTGAAAAACCGACTCAATAAAATCTGGCGGGAAAACCGCTCTCTGGTGTTTTTTCTGCTGCTGATGTTTGTTTTCCGCAGCGCGGTAGCGGATTGGAATGAAGTGCCCACTGGCTCCATGAAACCCACCATCGTCGAAGGTGATCGCATATTGGTGAACAAACTGGCTTACGACCTGCGCGTTCCCTTCACTCATATTTCCCTGGTAAAACTTGCTGATCCTGCGCGCGGCGACATTATTATTTTTGATTCGGAAGTGTCGGATAAAAGACTGGTGAAGCGCGTGATCGGCATTCCCGGCGACACCGTGGAGTTGATCGATAACATGCTCTACATCAACGATGAACCGCTCGCCTACAACAATCCCGTCATCTCCGACGGCGCTTTGCTCCAACAGGAAGATCTACTTGGCACCCGCCACCAGGTGCGCACGCATCTGCACGGCTCGCCATTTGCCAATTTCCCTCGCATTGAGGTGCCGGAGGGACACTATCTCGCCATGGGCGACAACCGCGATGAGAGCGCTGATTCCCGCGCCATCGGCTTTGTGCCGCGCAACGAAATCGTCGGACGCTCCAGAAGCGTCGTACTGTCGCTCAATTACGACAACTACTACATCCCCCGCGCCGATCGGTTCTTTCATACCCTCTGAGCTTCGGCACCGTCACTATTTGTGTTTGGCTCACCACTCGTATTCGGCTCACCACATGAGCCGAATACGGCCGCTAATCGGCTCATGTGATTCATGTTCGCCACGCCATAGGCTTTTTCCGCTTTTTCCACTACCCGCTACAGAATCAAAACCATCTAAAAAGGCGAACCGCTCAGCCTTTGCTAGACTTCGTGAATACACCTTTTTCCGCTGGCGGCCTGCCCGTGGATTGTGACCGGAGTTATAAAAATCTGTGAAATCCTCCACTTTTATTTTAGTTCTGGCGTTAATCGCTTGGGTGGGTGCGACAACCATCGCGGCACTTTCTGAAAGGTCGTATCGGTTGATGGAAGATGGCGGCATGCGCTCTCTTTACAATGACGGCGGCGCCGCTACGGCACTTAACTGGATTGATAAACGGCGACAGGGTTTTAGTTGCACACTTTTTCAATCCACCGGTATTCGTTTTTGCGGTATGAACGTGCAGCTTGGCGACGGCGTGCGCAAAGGCATCGACTTCAGCGATTTCAATAAACTGCGTCTGGAAGTGGAATATCGAGGACCTGCGGAAAAATTCCGCGTGTATTACCGCAACGGTATCCAAGATCCAAACATTAACGACAGCAAGTATCACGAAGTCACTATTCCCGTTCGCAAAGGCTCTTATATCTACGAAATTCCTTTCGATACCTTTGACGTCGCCGCCTGGTGGGTCGAGAGTCAGCAACTGGCAGATGAGCCGGAACATCGCGTCCCCTCCCGCGACAGCGTCGTTCATATCGGCTTTGATGTCGGCACTCCAATGGCGGTTGGCCAGCATTATTTCCACGCCACAAATTTCACCGTCGTGGCCCCCTGGCTGGGCAAAGCCAATAGGATTTGGTGGGCCATAGGTTCACTGGTTTATTTTGTGGTGACGGGGCTGTTGTACAACTTTTTCCGTCTGCGAATCCAGCTCAAGGAACGCCACGACGAGATGTTCGGCCTGCTGAAAAAATTGCAGGAGGCCGATACCGAGTCCGCACACTTCAAACGTCTTTCCATGTACGACCCGCTGACCGGCCTGTTGAACCGCCGCGCAGCCCTGGATCTGGTGGAAGAATTTGCGCAACACAATTCCCTGACCGGCACTGCGTTGGTGGTATTGGATATCGATCACTTTAAACAGGTTAACGATACCCACGGTCATGAAGTTGGCGACGAAGTGCTTAAAGGGGTCAGCGCGGTGGTGCAGCACGCGGTGCGTGAAGGCGACGCGGCGGTGCGCTGGGGCGGCGAAGAAATTGTGGTGATCTGTCCAAAAACCAATGCGGAGGGCGTTGTCCGTGTGGCGGAAAAGCTGCGCGCTGAAATCAAGCATCTGCGCTTCAGCGCTCCCGATCTCGCCATTACCGCCAGCTTCGGCGTTGCCAACATTCGCCAGGGCGAGAGTTTCAGCCAGGCACTCGGACGTGCTGACGAAGCGCTGTACGAAGCGAAGAAAAATGGCCGGGACCAAGTGCGCGGACAAAAATAAGCAGACAACCAACGCTGCACAAGCTAGCGCACCGCTTTGGTCGGCGAACGGATTAAAGGATTTTGCTATGGGCGCGAAGGATGCTCGGAATGCGCCGACGCAAACCAATCCCATCAGCGCAACAAGACATTTTTATAATCAGCCTTCGGGAACCTGTTCCGCAGTCAGCGTATCGACAAAATAGCTGACGGTTGGATGCTCGGCTTCCAGGTAAATGTACACGCTTTCGGATTGGCTGATATTACCCGCAGTAAATGTCCCGGATATTTCCGTCCAGGAGGCATTTGTGGCAGAGCCAGAG
>DJFQ01000033.1:16682-25336 GCA_002432095.1 Marinagarivorans sp. UBA5868
AACAAACTGTACTCGCCGGTATGCACATGGGCTGAGCTCCGGCTGATAACGCCGCCCTGGTGCGTCCAGGGTTCCAAACCCAGCTCCAGTCCGCCGTTGACAATAAGGTTCGGAGTCTGCGATTTCACTGCGGCTGCGGCGGCCTGCATTTCTGCCGATAATTCTGCGTAAGTGACAATAAAATCATCGACTAGATATTTCACTTCTGCATTATCCACCTCAATCGTCAGCGCATTGATATCGCTGTCGGACTGGGGATTGCCGATAAATTCCCCTTCAAGCTTTTGCCATGCCAGTGGCTCCGCCTGGATTTCCGCGAGCGTCAAACTGGTGAGCGCGCCTTCGGAAACCTGAGTCCAATTCAGTTTCGCCGTCGATGGTTGGTCGGTTTCGAGCAGCTTGATCCACACAGAGGCGTTATAGGCGCGGCCCCGCTCCAGCGGTTGCAGCACCAGCATAGGCCCGTGCCAAGTCGCCTTGCGGTTGGTGACCAAAATGCTGCCCGGTTTGAAATAACCTTGGTCGCGCACATAGGTCAGATATTCACCGCGGTACAGCAGACTGCTGTCCGGGCCGACAAAATAGGCACTTTCGTCAAAATTGAGATGAATTGTCTGCGGCGCAGCGCCATTTCCACGGTCTGCACTCGCCTGGCCCGAAAACAGTGAAACATTCGCCGGCACCGCCTCGATAAAGACTTCTTTTGTCTCGGACGAATCTGGATTGCACGCCACCAACACCAGCGGGGCTGCAGCCATCAAACTCCTGCGGATACACAGAGCCAGTCGGGAAATGCGTGTTGCTTTGGTCATGGATAAAGTCATCCGCAGCGTAAGCTAGAACAAAAAAGCCGCCGGGTGCTGAATCCGGTCGGGCTAAAATCGGGTATCGAATAAAGTCTAGTAGAGGATTACGGAACGAGGGAAAAACCTTCTTTTTCTGGGGTCATGCCCGGTTGGCGCCGCTTTTTTTATGCTGCAGCGCGCGCTGTTGGCAGAACAATTCAAATTCCGGCGCCGGCATGGGTTTGGCAAAATAATAACCCTGTATCTGATCACAACAGAGCTCACGCAAAAATTGCAGCTGAGCTTCCTCTTCCACGCCTTCGGCCACCACCTGCAAATCCAGACTGCGCGCCATGGCAACAATTGTACGGACAATGGCGGCACTATCCTCATCGGCGGGGGTATCGATGATAAACGAACGATCGATTTTCAATTCATCAATAGGAAACGTTTTTAAATAACTGAGGGACGAGTAGCCAGTACCAAAATCGTCAATTGATAGCAACGCACCGATGGTTTTGATTTTGAAGAGCAGATCGCCCACCCGGTCGCGGTCGCCCATCAACACGCCTTCAGTAATTTCCAGAATCAGCAATTCTGGATCCATTCCGGTATCACTTAACACTTTTTGCACGATAGCCGGAAAGCGGTTATCGCGGAATTGCTGCGCCGATACATTGACCGACATACTAAGATTGCGCAGACCATTCTGTTGCCACTGCACGTTTTGCTCACAGGCGCGGCGCAGAACCCATTCACCAATGGGTATGATCATGCCGGAATCTTCCGCGACAGGAATAAATTCATAAGGTGGAATAAATCCGCGCTGGGGGTGGCGCCAGCGTAACAATGCCTCGGCACCTTTGACTTCACCGCTCGCCGCGCAGATTTTCGGCTGGTAATACAAATCCAATTCGTTACGTTCCAGCACCCGTCGCAAGCTGTGTTCCACATTCATGCGTTGTTGCGCAACGGCGTTGATCTCCGCGGAAAAGAACTGGTAACAATCGCGGCCTTTTTCTTTGGCATAGGCGGTTGCCGCACCCGCGTGTTTCATTAATGTATCGGTGGTATCCGCATCTTTTGGAAATAACGCGATGCCAATACTAACCGTGATGTAAATTTCCCGCTGACGGATATGAAACGGATCGCGCAGTCCGGTACGCAACCGTTCCGCGATGGCAACAATCTGACCGCCACTTTTAAGATCGGTCAACAAAATGGAAAATTCATCACCGGAAAGCCGCGCGATATTGCGCCACGCCGCTTCCGGTCCGCCGCGGCTGATGGTATCGGTTTCGCGCAGACTTTTTAGCAAGCGGCGGGACACTTCCACCAACAACTCATCGCCAGCTTGGGTACCCAATAGTTCATTGACCTGCTGGAAGCGGTCAATGGCGATATTGAGCACCGCCACCTGGCCGTTTTCCCGTGTGGCGCATTTGATTGCCCAGTCCAGGCGATCCAGAAATAATTTACGGTTGGGCAACTGAGTGAGCGTGTCGTAATACGCGAGTTGGTCCTGATAGGCTTTTACCGTCAAGGTATTTTTGATTCGCAGTACCAATTCACTGCGGTCCACCGGTTTGGCGAGAAAATCCGTGGCGCCCAGCTCCAGTGCCTTCAATTTTGTATTGGAGTCGTTGGACGAGGTGAGCACGATAACGGAAAGAAATTTGGTTTCCGGGTTTTCGCGCAGGGCCTTGAGAATGGCAAAGCCATCCACATTGGGCATATTCAAATCCAGCAGCACCACGTCGGGCCGTTCATTAAAAATGGCATCCACCGCGCTGGTGGAATCCTCGATTTTGATAAAAAACCGATAATTGTGCTCTTCCAGACACGTTTGCAGTACATCCATCACCAGCGGCTCGTCGTCGATCATCATGATCACGGCGTCGTAAAATGGCGTTTCCTGCTTGGGTGTATCGTTCATAACTTACCTGAATATTCCGCAGCGACACCTCGCCAACTGCTGATACTTCGACAATAGTTTGCGTTCAACCGGTTTGATGTCCGACAGATGAGTTGTGCTCCACCTGCAACAGCGAGCGGTCGATACGCTGAAATAATTGGTTGATTTCACCGACGGCTTGCAGAATGCGACTGTCATCCTGCTGCTGCGCGGCGGTTTCCAATTTATAGAACGGATCGGTAAAAGCGTAAAATCCAACAGTTCCCGCCGAACCTTTGATTTTGTGCGCAAGCACGGCAAGCTCGTGATAATTCCCCGCTTTGTGCAGCGCGCTGATCTCACCCAACTGCTGTTCCAGTTTGATAACAAACTTGCTGACAATGGGGCGGTATTTTTCGTTGTTCTGCAAAATGGAAATGACCGGCGCTTTACTCTCCTGGAGATGCTCGTCTTGACGTTTGCCTAACGTCCGCGCGGCAGCTTTGTTTTTTGCCACTCTATCCTGCAGCACCGGAATGGCGGCGGTGGATTTTTCCACCCGCTTGCCACCGATATAACTGGCGACTTTTTCCAACAGATTGTCGATTTTAATGGGCTTGCCCAAATAACCGTCAAAACCCGCCTGCAGACATTTTTGTTCAATGCCTTTCATAGCGTGCGCAGTGAGTGCCACCACGGGTGTTTTTAAACCGAGTTCGCGCATTTTGCCAACGGCGGTATAGCCATCCATTTCCGGCATTTGCACATCCATTAAAATTAATTGATAGGTGTTTTTACCGACGATCTGCAGCGCTTCCATACCATTGCCGGCAACGGTCACCGTTACACCTTGGTGATTGAGCACCAGGCGAATCAGATCGCGGTTTTCTTCGCTGTCATCCACCACCAATACATGGGCGTTCGGCATCTGCCAATCGGTTTGTTCTTGTTGCTGCTCACTGCGCGCAGCGAGAATCTGTTTGGGATTGAGTAGCGCAACACCACGGCAATCACCGGGATCGAGCGATAAGGTAAAGCGACTGCCCTTGCCCGGCTCGCTTTCCACAAAAATATCGCCGCCTAAAGCGTTGGCGAATTTTTTACTGATGGTCAGCCCCAGACCGGTACCGCCAAATCGGCGGGTAATGGAACTATCCGCTTGCACAAAAGGGTCGAATATTTTGTTCAGTTGCGCATCGTTCATACCAATGCCAGTATCGATCACCTCGATGTAGACATTGCTATCACCCCGGGCATTTTTATCGTAGCGGCTGACAATGGTGACGCTACCGCTGGGGGTAAATTTAATGGCATTGCCGACCAGGTTGGTCACGATCTGCCGCACTCGCCCGGCATCCGTGTGTATTTTGGCTGGCAATTCGGTGAGGGGTTTATAAACGAGCTCAATACCTTTGTTTTGCGCCGAAATGCCCAGCACTTCCAATACATCCAAAATAATATCGTGCAGTGGACACGGCATTTTTTCCACGTCGATCTGCCCGGATTCCACCTTGGACAGATCAAGAATATCGTTGATCAATTCCAACAAATGACGACTGTTTTTGGCGATGGTGTCCAGATAGTGGCGATAATTTTCGCCCTCTCCATAACCGCGCTGCAGAACCTCGGTAAAACCCATAATGGCGTTCATCGGGGTGCGGATTTCGTGGCTCATATTCGCCAGGAAAACACTTTTCGACTGATTGGCAATTTCTGCGTCTTCCTTGGATTTCAGCAACTCGATTTCTTTCTGCTCGAGGACGGTTACATCATCAAAGCTCACTAGTACACCGCCGGCTTTACCATTATTGGCGAGTACTGGCGAACAATTCACCATAAACGTTCGAATCTGCCCGTTTTCCAATTGCAGGCGTATGCGTTGACTGGTCACCGCATTGCCCGATTCGATGGCGCGCCCCCAGGGCGACTGTTTGGCGACAAAAGCACTGTCATCCACATTCGACCAACGGAACCGGCGGCAATTAACGCCGACAAGATCCGCCGGGTTGCGCGCCAGAATTCGTGCAAACGCTTGGTTGGCCAGCACAATATTCTGTCGCGCATCGAGCACCAACAAACCTTCCGCCATGGTATCCAGCGCCGAGCGCACCCGATCTGGAATCGCCTGGGAGGGATCCAGCAATTTCAGCATGCGGCCGAGGTAAAAAAAGAAAAATAAAAAGCTGATGGCGCTGACGAAGGTAATAAAGCGCACCAGCGGCTGCTGTAAAAATCCCATGACCCCCGGCGCAAAAGCCGGCGTGAAATACAAATCGACAGAGCCCCATTTTTCCTCGCCGGACCAGATCGGCACCGACACCCGATCCGCCATGGATTGCTGCGTCTCTGACGCCGGTGGCGCATCCACTTTTCCGATGCGCGCAATTTCCTCACCGGATTCACGCTTGATTAACCCGTAAAGAATATCTGGATTGCGCTGCACCACATGATGCAACACCGCTTCCATTCGCGCGGCGTCCGCATGGGTGAGCAGCAAGGTGCCATTCACGGCGATGACTTCCGCCACTTGAGCGCGGCTTTCCAATAGTTGCCGCTGACTGTCGGGCAGCAAGCCAATAAAGCTGCCAATCAGCATCAAGGTCACGGTAATGCTCGTAAGCCCCAATGCGAGTCGGTACTGCGTGCCCTTTTGTTTAACGCGGGTAGAAAGCTGTTTGACTCGGGAATAAGTCGACATTAATTAATGCGCTCCGCTGCGCTCTTGCGGGTGGCCAGTTTCCGCCACTAAAGATTCCAGGGACTCCTCGTCTTCATCGTCGTCGGCGCTGACCCTGCCGCTTAATATTGGCAGTGGATCGATAAAACGCCAGGCGGGCAGTGAACTCAACAGTCCCGTCAGCAAAATTCCGCTGCGCAACGTCCAAATGACATACCCCACCGACAAGCCGGTGGATACCGCCGCTGTGCCGCCAACGATCGCCGCGGTAAGGGTGGGGCGGGCATTCTGAATACCCTGTACGGCGTCGGCGAGATTGTTGGAATAACGGGCGTCGTTCAGCAATGCGAGGGATTCCTGCAAGCTTGGAAACACGCTTTGCATGGGCGCGCTGTAGAGCACCTTTTCCACACTCGCCGCCAACGATTGCGTCATGCCGTCCAAGCGGTCGCGCAGCTCCCGCTGAGATTCGCCGCTGAACATGGTGAAACCACCGCCGTCCACCGGGCTGCCGCCGCCTTCAAACAATGACGCGGTCGGGTCGATGGTCCGATCCGGGGCGGAGAACACCAAATCTGCAGATGTGGTGTCGAGATCGGACTCAGCAGCAGCCTCTTCCTCCTTGCCCGCTTCCGTTCCATCGGATGACCGATCAGCCTCGGGCAGTGCCATCGACGGCTCCGGTGGTGTGGTCTCCACCGGTAGCAATGTGTCCGGCGCAGGAACGAGTGCCGACTCGGGTTCAGGTTCAGGTTCAGGCTCTGGCTCTGGCTCTGGCTCTGGCTCTGGTTCGGGCTCTGGCTCAGGCACGGTCAGGTCGGGGATGTCCAACAGATTACTCAGCACGGCTTCTTCAAAGCCGCGATCGTCGGTGTAGGTCGCCAGCACCGACAAGGTGGTGCTGCTGTCCGCAGCGGTGAGTTGGTAGCTATTGCCCGTCGCGCCTTCAATAAGCTCTCCGTCGCGCTGCCACATATAAGTGATCGGGCCGGTCAGGCCATTGGCATCGGTCAAATTAGCCGTCAGGGTTAGGGTTTGCCCTAATGACAGATCGCCCGCAATGACGACCCCTCCGGCAGGTGGTGCATTGACGGCGGCAATCGGACCGGTCGCCATGGAGTCCACCGCCTCACTCGTACCCTGTTGATCGACATACGTCAGGCGCACATGGATTTGCGCATCCACATCCGTATCGGTTAACTGGTAAGTGGCCGCAGTAGCCCCGGCGATGGCGGCGCCGTCCCGGTACCACTGCCAATTGAGAATACCCGGCATGCCATCGGCATCGCTTACGGTGGAATTGGCCGTCAAGACACTGCCCTGAGCAGCGGTGCCGCCAATGGTTATTCCGCCTGCGGGTGCGTCGTTGATACCGCTCACTAGCGCGGTGGAAGCGGCGATTACCACCTCCGTGCTGCCATAGCCGTCGATGTAGATCACCTCGGCATGAATCCTCGCGCCCACATCGACATCGTTCAGTTGATAGGTGGCGGCGGTGGCGCCAGCGACGGCAACCCCGTTGCGATACCACTGATAGTTATAGGTGTCCGGCAAGCCATCCGCATCGGTAAACGCGTGTACCGCGGTAAGAGTTTGGTCCTCTACTAGCGCACCTTCCAATTGCAAGCTGCCCACCGGCAGCGCATTGGTATGGCCGACGGTGGCGGTGGTGGCGCTCCGCACACTTTCCTCTGCACCAAAATCGTCGACGTAGCTCACCTGCACACTGATGCGCCCACCCAGGTCGGCCATTTGCAATTGGTAGCTGGCCGCCGTAGCACCATCAATGGCTACGCCGTTGCGATACCACTGATAGGAAAAGGTCTCCGGCAGTCCATCCGCATCCGCAATAGTCGGGTTTGCCGTCAGCACCTCACCCAACTGCAGCTCCCCTTCAATCGCCACCGCACCAGTAGGTGCGTTATTGATATTGACGACAATGGCCGTCGGCTCACTCACCAGGGTTTCCGCCGTGCCCTGAGCGTCGTCAAAAAATACCGCCACGCTCACTTGATGGCCCACATCCGCCTGAGCCAAGAGGTAAATTTGCTGATCCGCCCCCTCAATGGCCATACCATCGCGGTACCACTGATATACAAACTGCCCGTTTAAGCCATCGCCATCGGAAAACTCCGGGTTGGCGTTCAGTGTGGTGCCTTCCACTGCACCGCCGGTAATCACCGGTGCGCCGGTGGGCGGGTCGTTGACGTTGGCGATGGGTGCGCTCTGCGGGCTTTGCAAAATTTCCTCGGTGCCTTGCAAATCGGTGTAAGTCACCTGCACCGAAATCCGCGAGCCAACATCAAATTGGGTGAGGGTATAGGTGGTGTCATTGGCGCCGGCGATGGCCTCACCATTGCGCAACCATTGATAGGTGAGATTGGCCGGCACACCGTCCGCGTCGGTAAACGCCAGGTCCACATTCAATTCTTGGTACTGCGCAAGGTCGCCGACGATTGCAACGCCGCCGGCGGGTGCATCGTTGAGGTTTGCCACCGGCCCAGTAACGCTACTGGTGACGGATTCTGTGGTGCCCAGACCATCTTCGTAGGTAACGGTGACGCTGATTTCCGCGTCCACATCCGCCTGGGTCAGGGTGTAGCTGGTGCCGGTTGCACCATCAACCGCAACTCCGTCGCGCAGCCATTGGTAGGTAAAGGCCGTGGGGTCGCCATCGGCGTCGGTCAAGGTGTTTTGCACGCTCAGGGTTTGTCCCTGGGCCGGCGTGCCGACCACGGTTAATTCACCGGTGGGTTCATCGTTGAGGTTGGCCACCGGGCCGTATGCCTCGCTGGTGATTGATTCGGCAAAACCGTCATCATCGGTGTAGCTGGCGGTTACGGTGATCTCCGCGCCCACATCCTCCTGGCTCAAGGTATAGGTGCTGGCCGATGCGCCGTTTATGGCGGTGCCGTTGCGCTGCCACTGATAGCTGATCGGCCCTGTGCGGCCATTGCCATCCACCAGCGTATTGGCGGCGGAGAGCAACGCGCCCTGAATCAAGTTACCGGTAATAGTGACTTCCCCGGTGGGCAGCTGATTGAGCACGTTGCCGGTGGCGAGAAACACATTGGCTGAAAATTCCGAGGTGCCGCGATCATTGGTGGCGGTGGCGGTGATATAGCTCGCATCCGGCACAGCGACGGCAAAGGTCTGGTCGAAATTGGCATTTCCCCCAGGGCCGGAGGTGGTCAACGTCAACGAGCCGATATAAACCTGCGCGTCTCCATGCCCGGAAATATGGGCGGTGGACGAGTAGTAAAAGTGGATTTCTATAGGCAGTCGCGGCGCGGGGCCT
>DJFQ01000217.1:0-3140 GCA_002432095.1 Marinagarivorans sp. UBA5868
TTCGCGCAGTTGTGGCGGCAGGTCATCACCAGCGCGACGATCAAAACCGCTGCTGTGAACCAGATGTTTAACGCGGAATTCTTCGACAAACCCTTGGTCGGGCTCCCCATCCACCGCCCAGTAGGCGTCATTGTCTTCACCCCAAGCGCGGGCGTCGCCTTCGTTGGCGGTGACCAGGAAGGTGGCACCCTCAACATCATAGGCAGCCATGGCGTCGGGCAGGTAGAGTCCGCGGACTCCGGCAAAGGTGTCGATGTTGATCAGGCCGTCTTCATCGGTGGCGTCCATACCATTGCCATCCACGCCGTGATCCTTGAAGCCCAGGGGCAGGATATCGGTGACTGTGGCGGATGCGATGTCGATCTTCGCCAGCGCGTTGTTTTCCTGCAAGGTAGCCCAGGCGGTGCTGCTGTCNNCGGCGCGCAGTTCAGCGGCCTGGTTATTGAAAGCGGCGAAGTCAGCGGTGGCGACAACCGGGTTCTCAATATCGGTCACATCAATCACGCTGATGGAGCCTACCGGATCATCTTCGTAGTTGTCGCTCGGTTCACCTTCGTTGGCCACCAGCACATAGTTGCCGTCAGGGGTAAAGGTGAGCATGTCCGGCAGTGATCCCACGGTGACGTGGCTGATTTCAGTCAGGTCGTCAGCGCGGTAAAAAGCCACATAACCCGGATCAGTTTTCACCGCCGCTTCAATGGCCAAGGCCACAATGCCGTCGCGGACAGCGACGCTATTAACCACCGCTCCAGCCGCGATACCGTTGGCATCCAGGGCGCCCAAACTGACAGGCGTTGCCGGTGCGCTCATATCCAACACGTCGGCTACGCCTTGCTGGGCATTGACGATAAAGGCGCGCTGGCTGGCTGGGTCGTAGGCCGGGATTTCAGCGGCTGCTTCGTCGAATTCGCCGCTGCTGTAACGGCCGAGATAATTCAGGGAAATTTTTTCCAGCACGGGTGCGCTAGAGCTGGAGCTGCTCGATTCAGAGCTTGAGCTGCTGGACTCAGAGCTTGAACTGCTCGATTCAGAGCTTGAGCTGCTGGACACGCTGGAAGACGAGAGACTGGAGCTGGATTCATTGTCATCATTGTCGTCGCCGCCACAAGCCGTCAGCAGGGCAGCGAGCGAAAGGGTCAACAGAAACGTTATTGGTGTTTTCATCGCGGTTTCTCCTATCTGGGATTCGCCGCGAGTCTATGACCGGGATGTTACAGCTTCGTGATGTTTTGGATGACAGCCGCCATCACGATTCAAACATCGCGTCGTAACGTCGCTGCATTTCCTCCGGCGTAACCTTCTCAATACTGTGGCCAACATTCCAGCGATGGCCGAAGGGATCGCGAAAGACGCCGCTACGTTCCCCATAAAATTCATCCTGAGGCTCACGCTCCAGAGTCGCACCAGCGGCAACCGCCGCCGCCACCAGGGCATCGGCATTGTCCACATGCAGATGCAAGGTTACCGGTGTTGCACCGATAGTCCGCGCACTCAGGATGTCGCATTCGGGATATTCCTCACTCAACATCAAAATGGTGCCGTTGAAATCCAGTTCCACATGCCCCACCCGGCCACTGGGTTCAGTCAAGCGAAACAACTCCTTAACTCCAAAGACCTTGCCATAAAACTCCACGGCGGCAGACGCATCGTGCACATGTAAGTAGGGAAACAGTTCATGAATCATCGGGAATTCTCCTTAGCCAAAAAGTGCAGTCTGCTGCATTCTTCATTCACTATCTTGAATAAAGTTGACCTGCAGATGGTGGGCGAAGCGTGGCGCAAGATGCCGATAGGTCAAGGGTGTTACGCCGGCCAGGTCGCGGAAGTCGCGTTGCAAATGCGCCTGATCAGCAAAGCCGGCGGTCAGCGCCAGCTCCGCCAATGCCTTATCGCGCGGCGCCGCGAGCACCTGCTGCAGCCGCCGCACACGGCAATACGCCTTGGAAGAAAGACCAGTGGCACGTTTGAACAACGCATTGAAGTAGCGATGGCTATAACCGCTCTCCCGAACCACCTCGGTTACTGTGGCACACTGAGCAAAGCGGCTAAGCCCAAACGCGATAGCCGGGTGCATTGACTTATTGCCCGGCAAGGCCGAAAAGCATAGCCTCGGCAATCGTGCCAGCAAGACCGCCTCCAGCACGCGTAGCTGTTGCTCCGGGGTGGTCGCTGCCAGCAATCGTTCCAAAACTTGTTCGGTGTACTGCCCCCATACCGCATCCAGGTTCGTGTGGCGCTCAGCCAAAGCATCCGCCGGTACACCAAATAATGGCTCAGCGACACCGGGATAAAATTGCACGCCCACGGAATACACCGCATCACCAATCCATTTGCCGTAAAACCTGGTGCGGGGGCCGCCGATAACGGCCAATGACATGGCTTCGCTAACAAGCCGACCAGGATCAATCAGCCGCAAGGGGGCTCCACGCAAGCGAAAAACCAGATGCATATCGCCCGTGGGCAACACGTGCTCACAGGCGGGCCGGCTCGCGGTTTGACTGAACACCCACAGGCGCTTTACGAAAGGCCGCAATGCCGCACAGGCAGGACGCGAATAATGCATGGCCTGTAATCCCCAAATAAGTTATCGGTGCACCGGTTTTACACTTCTTTCAGCAGCAGTGGTAGGCCTTTGCGAGGATGGATGCTAAGCTTCCGGATGAAACCGGTTACACCAGATGTACACTCGAGGCCATAAAAAGCTTCATCATAATAAGGATCACCCATGACCCCCTTGCGTTTATTAGCCTTTGTGTTGGGCACAGCCCTCGCCTTACCCGTATTGGCGTTCGAGCATTTTATTACCCGCGACGGCCACCGCTTGCTGGATGGCGCGCAGGAATTCCGCTTTGCCGGCATCCACGCCCCGGAGTTACACCGTATTGAAGATGACGCCCGCGGCCCCTGCAAAGCGGACCCACGCGGCTGGGGCCAATACTTCCAATGGCCCACTGCCGAAGAGCAGGAAAACTGGATCAAGGCATTGGTGTACACCGGCCACAAGGCGATGCGCGTTTATGTGCTCTCGGTAGAAACCGAGCACGATGCCGCTTGCGAGCGGGAGACGCACATTCTTAAACCGACCACACCCAATGGATTGCCGCGCCTGAATGAAACGGCCATGGTGCATTACGACCGCA
>DJFQ01000217.1:3289-3597 GCA_002432095.1 Marinagarivorans sp. UBA5868
ATCCACTGAACCTTTTTTGAAGAAGACCGCAGCACTGATCAAGTCACTGGATAAAAATCATCTGGTGATTGACGGCACCTACCTGACCGTTAATAAATTCGCGCTGGACGATCCCAACATCGACATCATCTCCAACCACTTCTATACCACCAACGGCAACAACAACCCCGATCAGGTCTTAAAAGATTTACAAGCGATTGATGGAAAAAAAGTGTACCTGATCGGCGAATTCGGGTTGCGTGATGCGAAGGGTTTAAACGATATCATGCAAGCCGCTGTGCATACCGAACACAAGGGCGCGCGCGCCG
>DJFQ01000130.1:0-4652 GCA_002432095.1 Marinagarivorans sp. UBA5868
GCATTCTCCAACAAATTCACGAGCATTTGCTGCAACAGATTTTTATCACCTGCTATCACCGCCATATTCATTTCACGGCTGCTCAAACGTTTGCCCGCATCCTCCACAATTGGTTTATAGACTTCCAAAATTTGACTCGCCATGGCCGTTAGGTCCACTGGCGTAAATCTCTCTTTCAGTACGCCAGTTTCCAGTTCCGCCAGTCGCAACAGCGCGGCAAATGTTTGCAATATATTATCGACCTCGGCGATGGCGGACGCGATCGCCTCTTCAGTTAATCGATGATGCTCCGTCTGAAAAGTCTCCAGGCGATTGCGCAAGCGCGCCAGCGGTGTACGCAAGTCGTGAGCAATACCAGTGGAAACTTGTCGGACATTCGCCACGAGATTTTCGATGCGATCAAACATTTGGTTTAGAGTCCGCGCCAACTCATCAAGCTCATCGCCCGTGTCTCGCAGAGGAATTCTTTGGGTAAGGCTACCGCCACCTATGGCTTGTGCCGTTCGATTGATGGAATCCAGTTGCGCTAATGTACGGCGACTGAGAAAAACACCACCGCAGCTACCCATTAACAAAACCGCCAGAATTGCCCATAGCAGAGTGCGCCCCATCGCTCGTTCAGTGGCGGCAAGCGACGACATATCTTTGCCCACACCAAGCACGTAACCATTGTCCAGCTTCTCAAAGAAAAAAAGCGCAGGGCTATCGTCATTCAGCATACGCCAGCCGAAAGGCGGCTCGACTTTTGCGATCCGGTCAAAAACAACTCGCCCCGCGGGGTTTTGCACCATATATATCAACCGGTCTCGGGTTTGGTTTTTTTCAATCCGCTCCTCGGTTTCTTCCAGCAACTCATCCAGGCCATCTTCGCGAAATTCAAATAACAATAAATTCACTTCGTTGGAAATTTGCGTGCGCGCTTCAGCTTGCAAGGTCTCGCGCACCTGATAAAACAATAATGCAACCAGCATTCCCACGGATGTAAAGAACAGCAGCAGATAAAGTCCCGTAAGGCGAAACGTCGCAGTGTGAAAGAACCTACGCTTGAGGGGATGCATCTATTCGATATCCAGAGCCGCGCACGGTTTGGATGAGGGGGGAGTCAAAATCTCGATCTACTTTGGCGCGCAGGCGGCTGATATGAGTTTCCACCACATTGGTTTTCGGATCAAAATGAAAATCCCACACGCCCTCCAAAAGCATCGTGCGGGTAACGATCTGGCCCACGTGGCGTAATAAGAATTCCAGTAATTTGAATTCGGTGGGCTGCAAATCGACCACCTTTCCTGCGCGCGTAACTTTCCGTTTTAACAAATCCATTTCTAAATCAGCAACCGCCAGAGTGGTAACTTGTTTATTCAGTGGCGGCCGACGCGCCAGCGCGCCTATTCGCGCATAAAGTTCTGCGAACGCAAAAGGCTTGACCAGATAATCCTCGGCTCCTGCCCCTAGCCCCTGAACGCGGTCCTCAATACTACCCATTGCAGTCAGTAGAATAACCGGTGTTGCATTTCCAGCGTCGCGCAAGGTACGCAATAACGTAATTCCATCCAGACGCGGCAACATACGATCCAAAATCAGCACATCGTAATATCCTTCCTGCGCCAACATAAGTCCGTCTAAACCGTTATCAGCATGATCCGCAACGTGGCCATGTTCTTTTAAGCCACGCACAATAAAATCCGCCGTCGTTTTGTCGTCTTCCACCAAAAGAAGCTTCATAGAATTGATGCGCCCCGTTTATGCCGCCCTAGCAGGGCGGCTATTCTATGCAGGATTAATCGTTTTCTTCCCGCACATTGCTCACTTCGCCTGTCACACCATCCACATCCAGTTCAAACATTCTTTCATCTGCAGTAACCACACTCACTTCATATACGGGCGAAAAGCTATCATCATCAATTCCCGCCTCATAGGCCCGGCCATTTTGGTGTTTTTCCGCAATCGCAATGGCTTCACTGAGGTTAATTTTGGTCTCACCCAACAAGCGAATATCATCGCGGTCCGCCAAAGCCGCACCAGAAAACAAAAGTCCTGCAAGAGCGGCAGACAACACAGCAGTATTCGTTAATTTTTTCATAAAAAGTCTCCAGATCAGTCTTTGTTGTTGCGACAGCTTTTGCTGTCCACGGTGATATTTATAACAAAGACCAAATCGCATCCCGCTGGACTGCACTATACGGTTTTGTAATCTGGTTGTCGCCGCAGAGGGTCTGGTATGGCGGATCAATCCCGTCCCATCACCCGATAGAGTTTGCTGCGATGCATGCCAAGCATGCGGGTGGCTTCGGTAACGTTGCCGGCGGCGGCCAGGGCGCCGCCCTGTGCGAGAAAATCGCTGCCTCAAACATATGCCGGAACTGGAAGAGACTGGCAGCCACAAAATGCGTGTCTTCCAGCGCAAAATCACACTCCATGAATCTACTCATCCATTAACTTGCCTGGCTCGGCCGGTAAGTTTTTCAACAGATCTAACTTGGTGAGTATTTTTCGCGCGTCGTAAGGCGCCCACAGCTTATCGGTGTTGTCGAAATAGCAGAAAACATCCCGCTCGTCCTTCGAACCCCGTGGGGCAGCTTCTGCGATAAGTTTCGCGTCTTTTGGCTGTTCACCTTTACTCCATATCTGCATCCGCTCAAACCAGCGCCCCAACGCTTCATCCGTATAACCGCTTTTGTACAACTCCGTGTCACCATGCAGGCGCATATAAACAAAGTCGCTCGTTATATCTTCCCCATACGGGAAACGCCCCGCCGAGTCCGCTACCACAAAGGCGACATTGTGAGCACGCAATAGCTCGATAAACGCNNTCCTCACGATACTTTTGCACCGCTGCGGTCGCCTGCTTGGCGGTATGTGGCAAAAGGTGTAGAAAAGATTCAAATAGGTCCGCATCAAATTTGAAACTGGGCGGAAACTGCCAGAGGATAGGTCCGAGCTTCTTTTTCAGATGAAGTACACCAGAAGCAAAAAAGTTGGCCACCGGATGCTCGACATCGTTGAGGCGTCGAATGTGCGTGATAAACCGTGGAGCTTTTACGCTGAACTTAAAATCATCGGGCGTATCATCGTGCCAATTCTGATAACGCTCCGGTGTCTGCAGGGCATAGAAAGATCCATTGATCTCGATACTGTTCACAGATCGCGACGCGAAATACAACTCCCGCTTCTGGGTTAAACCTTCTGGGTAAAAGTTCTTGCGCCACGGCGCGTAACGCCAGCCGGAAATGCCGATTCGAAATTCGCTCATGGAAGCTCCTGTATGCAAACCCACCGCAGATAATCGCCTGCCAACCGGGCCTATAAAACGCTATCGCCTCTTCCTTTGAAAGGTCGTGCGCTTACCCACATTCAGCTTTAACGGCAGCTTGCCGACTGTGAAATAAACACGGCCCACAGCATCTGGTCAGCGTGAAGCTCATCACAAGAAAACCTCAAATTTTCGCGCTCCACCAAAATTTCCAGTTTTCGTGCGGAATTCTGTATTCGGAAGTTCGCCTTTAAACAGGCGATTTTTTAACATCGCGAGAAGTGACCTTGTATCCACACCACAAAAACAAACGGTGAATACCATAATGAAAAACAGCGCAGCGAGCCTTTTACCTATTGTCACTCTGCTTTTGCTTTTGACGGCATGCGGGGGCGGGCCCGGTACCTCGGGTGGCAGCTCTTCCTCCAGCAGCTCCTCATCCACGAGCAGTTCGTCGACCACCAGCAGCTCAAGTTCCTCGAGTTCAAGCTCGTCCAGCTCTAGCAGTTCTTCGTCATCTAGCAGTTCTTCGTCATCTAGCAGCTCCAGTACATCCTCGGGGGTCGCCTCCCGCTACCCCAACTACAACACTAGCCCCATCGCGCCCGATATGACGGACATGACCAGCTCTGCAACTCAGATCGCCAGTCGCATCAAACTCGGCTGGAACCTGGGTAACTCACTGGAAGCGATCGGCGGCGAAACCAATTGGGGAAATCCCGCGGCCACGCGAGAGCTGATTCAGCTGGTTAAACAAAGTGGGTTCGACGCGATTCGTCTGCCGGTGTCTTGGAATCAGTACGCGGATCAGACCACCGCAAAAATAGATGCCGCATGGCTGAACCGGGTTCGCCAGGTGGTGGAATACTCGGTGGACGCCGGACTGTATGTGATTGTGAACATCCATTGGGATGAAGGTTGGCTGGAAAACAACGTAACACCGGCTAAGCAGGCAGAAAACAATGATAAGCAAAAAGCATTTTGGCAGCAGATTGCCACTCATTTGCGAGACTTTGACGAACATTTAATGTTCGCCGGCACTAATGAGCCGAATGTGGACAACGCGAGCCAGATGACCGTGTTGGACTCTTATCTTCAAACCTTTGTCGATGCGGTACGCAGTACCGGTGGCAAGAATGCATATCGAGTGCTGGTGGTTCAGGGACCACGCACAGATATCGAATTGACCGACCAGCTGATGCGTCAACTGCCGGTCGATACCTTACCCAATCGCATTATGGCGGAGCTGCACTTCTACACGCCTTACCAGTTCACGCTAATGAGTGAGGACGCCGATTGGGGCAAGCAGTTCTACTACTGGGGTAATGGCTTTCATTCCACTACGGACCCAGAGCGCAACGCCACCTGGGGAGAAGAGGATGAAGTAGACCGCCTATTCGGC
>DJFQ01000130.1:4681-4848 GCA_002432095.1 Marinagarivorans sp. UBA5868
GACCTGCATCTCGCATCCCGCGCCTACTTCCATCGGTACGTCACCCAAAAGTCTTTGGCTAATGGGATCCTGCCCTTCTACTGGGATGCAGGTGGTTTAGGAAATTTTTCGTCCGGCATTTTTAATCGCAACACCTACACCGTGTTCGATCAACAAACCTTGGATGC
>DJFQ01000038.1:0-3360 GCA_002432095.1 Marinagarivorans sp. UBA5868
CGTCAATCCCCTAATTGACAGCAAAAGTTGTCTTTGAATTGTAAAAACTGCAGGAGAAAAATGCAGAATGACGGAGCAGAAGAATCATTTTTCGATTAAGGTGATGACCGTGAATACGCACAAGGGATTCACCACATTTAATCGCCGATTTATCCTGCCAGAGTTGCGCAATGCAGTTCGCACTTTGTCTGCAGACGTGGTTTTTCTTCAAGAGGTTTTAGGTGAACATCATGCTTGGTCCAAACGACATCGCGAGCGCTGGCCTCATCGACCTCAATATGAATTTCTGGCAGATTCGATTTGGCACTCCTACGCTTACGGGCGCAATGCCGTATACCCAGAAGGCCATCACGGCAACGCGCTGCTGAGCAAATACCCTATTCATAGTTGGGAAAACCGCGATATCTCTCTTAATGGAATAGAAAGGCGTGGATTGCTTTACAGCGTATTGGAGCTGCCCGACGCCGGTCAAAAGTTGCACACGATCTGCGTGCATTTGAGTCTGCGGGAAAATCATCGCCAGCAACAACTGCGAATGCTCAAAGAGTTGCTTGAAAGTATTCCACAACAAGCTCCGCTAATTGTTGCGGGTGACTTCAACGATTGGCTATTGCAAGGCCATCGTTACATCCAGAATGAATTGGGTCTGCGGGAAGCGTTCAGTTATACCGGCGGCAAACCTACTCGCACATTCCCCGCAAACTTTCCGGTATTACGTCTGGATCGTATCTATTTCCGGTCTGCGCGCTCGGTTACTCCCGTAGTACTACCGAATAAACCTTGGTCACATCTTTCCGACCACAAACCGTTACTTGCTGAAATTAATTTCTGAGGATGGTCCATGTTCGAGTTATATAAAGGCAAAAAGCGTTTTACCGAAGGAAATCGTATTGAATTGATGGAAAACGGTGAGACCTTCTTCCCCCAATTGATTCGCCGAATTAACCGTGCCGAAAAAGAGATCTTTATCGAGACTTTCATTCTAGGCGAAGATCGGGTGGGCAAAGCGTTGCAAAAAGCACTCATCGCGGCGGCCAAGCGCGGCGTTTGGATCAGCGTTACCGCCGATAGTTATGGGACATTTTTCCTTGATGCAGAATACATAAAAGCGCTAACTGAAGCCGGTGTGGTCTTTCAGATTTTTGACCCGCAGCCCAGCTGGATGAAATCTCGGCCCAAACTCTTCCGCCGCCTGCATCGGAAACTGGTAGTGGTTGATGGTCGTTATGCTTTTATCGGCGGCATCAACTTAAGCCACGAGCACATGACAGAACATGGTCCCACCGCCAAACAGGATTATGCGGTAGAAATTGAAGGACCCGTAGTACCTATCATTCGTGAGCTGTGTAAAGCCTATGTTCCCGATGCACAAGATCATCATCTCGGTGAGTTGGTTGAGCGGTTGGAAAAACCGGCGAAAGTGGGTGATGCTTCCATCGCATTTGTTGCACGTGACAATCGTCGTTTTCGCAATGATATTGAAAAAGCGTACCTTCTGGGAATTCGTAAGGCACGCAAACGTATTTATATCGCCAACGCTTATTTTTTTCCCAGTTTCCGCATCCTTCACGCATTGCGAAATGCAGCAAAACGTGGCGTTGAGGTGGTGGTGATACTCCAAGGCGAGCCGGATATTCCCCTCGCGCTGCGCGCCGCTCGTTGTCTGTACGACAAATTGACGGGTGATGGAATAAAAGTCTATGAATATCTTGAACGTCCGCTGCATGCGAAGATCGCCCTGATCGATGACGAGTGGGCAACCATCGGCTCGAGCAATCTGGACCCCCTAAGCCTAGCTTTGAATCTCGAAGCCAATGTAGTTGTGTTGGATCCCACATTCAATCAGGAACTGTTTGGGGAAATGAACAAGCTGGTGAAAGCCAGTCGCTTGATTGAAAGCCGTTGGCTCGAACAGCGCAGCAGGGTTCACTTGATGAAGAATTTTTTCTCCTATCATATTATGCGCCATTGGCCTTCACTTGCCAGCTGGTTCCCAGCACATACTCCCGTCATCCGCGAAATCAAAGCGCGTTCGGATATGGATGACAAGCCCCTACGAGACCAAGTAAACAATGACGAATATCCAGAAGCCGACAACATGCATAAGGTAGTGCAAAAAACGGATCACACCAACTTGAGCGAGGTTTGATATGCAAATGGCGCTCAATTGGGGTAAACAGAGTTGGGGTAGCATAAAGCAATGGATGGGTGATCACTCCAACGGATTAAAAAAAGCGTTAGGCATAATTTTTTTCTGCGCGATTGCATACTTGCTGGTCAGTCACGCGAAAGAAATCGAGTGGGCAAAAGTCTTTGAGGTCATGCGTGAAACGGACATTCGCACTCTCCTGACCGGATTTATTATTGGGTTTTTGTGTTACACCGCTTATGCGGCTTATGACTTATTTGGGCGACATCTACTTAAGCTGCATACGTCTGCCGTGTCCACAATGCTCGCTGCATGGATCAGTTACGCCTGCAACCTTAATCTGGGCGCAGTGATTGGAAGCGTCGCACTTCGCTATCGTCTTTATTCACGACTAGGCGTCAGCAGCGGTGATGTCACTAAAATCATAGGCATCAGCGTCACTAGTAACTGGTTGGGCTATTGTTTGTTGGCAGGCGGTTTATTCGCTTCTGGCAGTGTTGAACCACCAGGTAGCTGGGCCATCGGCAAAACTGCTTTACAAATAATTGGGGCGTCGCTGTTGTTAGTGGTAGGAACCTATTTGTACCTGTGCTTTTTTTCGAAAAAACGTGAGTATCAGATAAAAAGTAAGAGTTTTACCCTGCCACCTACTAAAATTGTGCTCCTGCAGTTCGGCGTCGCCTGCGTCCACTGGACGCTTATGGCTGCCACCATTTATCAATTTATGCCCGAGGAGCTGAGCTTCCCAACCGTCTATGCCGTGTTATTGGTAAGTTGCGTCGCAGGCGCCGTATCGCATGTGCCAGGCGGACTTGGTGTTTTGGAAGCGGTTTTTGTCGCCTTACTGGCTGGAGATGTGCCCAAGTACCAATTGATTGCAGGTGTATTCGCCTATCGATGCGTATTTTATCTCGCACCGTTGATAATTAGCCTCCCATTGTATTTGGCTTTCGAAAGCTTTTATAAAGTTCGCAAGCAGCCAAATAGCTAATCCGTGCATTCCATCTGCGAAGTAGCGCAGATGGAATTTGCTCTATTTAAAATTTTATCTCTACACTCCTAATTCTATCTATACGCGTANNCTTGCAACCTCCGTTAAATCAATCTCCGTTAAATCAATGCACGAGTTGTTGAATACGATTCAACATGTCGTGGCTGCGGCGTTGCTCAGGCAACAACTCCGCATTGACAAAACGTTGTACTTCTGGAGA
>DJFQ01000038.1:3394-3640 GCA_002432095.1 Marinagarivorans sp. UBA5868
TTCGCAAAACTGCCCCACATACCAGAGGAGTCCTCAGCTTGGCCACCCAATTCGGAGATCTTTTGACGGAGCAGCTGCACCCGTCGTTGGTGTGAGCTTTGTAAATCCGCCAAACCAGACGCAATTTTTGCATCGTCAATTTTACGAATGCACTGGTCATATGTCTCCACCGCAGAGAGCTCATTTTTCAAAAACAAATTGAGGCATTTTACGTCTTCGCTTCGATCATGAGTTTGCATATTCATC
>DJFQ01000038.1:3750-19795 GCA_002432095.1 Marinagarivorans sp. UBA5868
ACAGGATCGGCTTGCTGTAGATTGACAATGCCAAGCCAAGCATACAAATGCATAAACCCGCGATTTCCAGCACATTTGTCTCCTTACTTTTTAAAATGCCTACTTGAATAATGATACCCATAAGTAAGGAGGCGATATGGGCGTATATGACCATAGCAGGGTAGCTAAAATTTTGCTCTGCACGTCCGTAATACAATGTAAAGCCTGTAGTGGCGACAATGGTTAACGGGATTGTAAATATCGCAATTTTTAGGGCAGTCCATACATCAAGTGCGCCATCCTGCTGGCGATCGTGAATCCCCAGCAGGTTCGGCACCTGAACAAAAACCGTGGCAATAACAAGCCAAACAAAAGCTGCAGCCATATGCCACACCTACGGCCGCAGATGTCCTTCGGAGGCTGCATGTTCCGGCTTTTGCAAAAAGAAATTATTCAAGATTGAGCGCACGCCTGCGGCCACGCCGCCGTGTTCGGTATCCCAATAATGTCCTTCTCTGGGAGCCACTTTAATTACCGAAACCTTTGGGTCTTCCTTTCCCATTTCAAACCAAGCGTTAAATTCCGGCTTCCATAGCTGCTCAATTCGCTGCTGATCTTGAGAGATCGAAGCGCGCCCGAGCACTTCCAGAAACTCACCTCCGCTGGAGGACTGAAAATACAAATAAACCTCTGGATTGTTTTGCAGCTCTCGATCTTTATGGGTGTCAGAACTGCTGATAAACCAGAGATTACCTTCGTTATCGATTTCTTGAACCGCCATCGGTCGCGCATTGGTGGAGCCAGGGTAGCTTGTGCGTGTCACAAAAAAGCAGTTGGAGGTGTTATTAATGAGTTCGCGAATCTTTTCTCGGGCATCAAGCCCGTCCAGATCATCATGAGCGATACCGGCAGAATCGTGTTGACTATTCATAGCGTCTCCTTAAATGGCATTGAGGTTATTTATCGTAATGACAAATCACACAATGCAATTTTCGGACGCATTTATTCAACGAGATCGAGAATGCTTCACTCAGTTAGGCTTAGCCTGGGGGAGCGACATGTTAACCAACTTCCATGTTACGCCACGTCGCTGCAGCACCAGACGCATCTCCCCATTTTTTGCATTGGGGATCCAAATAGAAAAACTATCGATTGAGTCATAGGTAAAACGTGCATCCTTGAAGACATCTTTACGCTCCTGCGATGGAGATGGGGATGGAGATGGAGATGGCGCCGACGTTGGTTCTTGCGGAGATAGGCTTTTCTTACCTGCCATAAGATTAGCAATACCTTCCGGCGTAATCATGGATTCCACCATATTGTCGATGAGTTTGGTTTTGAAACCACTCATCAGCGCCGAAAATATATTGTTTTCACTATTTCTTTCGCTTTCCGCTTTTGCGGAAGCATTGAGCTGATCTTTAATATTCTGCCGAAGCATTGGAAAATCGATATTTTCGGTCAGCTTTTCTGCGTCATTGTCTGCAATCCCCTCCCTTATGGCGGCCACGGTAATATAGGGACCTGCGGCTATGTAACCACCGCCAACCACCATCAGCAGAAGCAACACCAAGAGCGCTTTTTTCATTTTGTCTTTCCTGCGGCTACGTTTATGACAATTCCAGTGTTGCCGTTATCACCTTCGAATTTAGCTGTATGCATTGACGCATTCACTAACAAGTTCGGGACCTCTATAAATAAATCCGCTATAGACTTGTATGAGTTTGGCTCCCGCTGCAAATTTCGCCTTGGCGTCATCCCCGCTTAGGATTCCCCCCACACCGATGATTGGAATGCTGCCTTCCAAATAATCCGCGAGCACTTTAATAACATGCGTGGACATATCTCTAACTGGCGCACCGCTTAGCCCGCCGCTTTCAGCCGCGTAAGGAGACGTTTCCACCCCTTGACGCGACAGCGTCGTATTAGTGGCGATGATGGCGTCGATCTGGTGATCCTGCAGCGTTGCGGCGACGGAGCGAATCTCATCATCATTCATATCCGGTGCAATTTTTACTGCGATCGGAACGTAACGACCATGCTGATCTGCAAGACGTTTTTGTTCTACTTTAACGCCCGCGACCAGCTGCGACAGGGATTCGCCAAACTGCAAACTGCGCAGACCGGGAGTATTGGGGGAGGATATATTCACCGTTACGTAGTCCGCATAGGGATAGACCACACGCAGACAGCTAAGATAATCATCCAGCGCCTCAGCGTCAGGTGTCGTTTTGTTTTTACCGATGTTGATGCCAAGTACGCCGGTGTACGTGCGTTTTTTTACCTGTGCCAGCAAATGATCAACGCCCTTATTATTAAATCCCATGCGGTTGATGATGGCGTTATGCTCCGGCAGACGAAATAACCTGGGTTGAGGATTGCCACTCTGCGCTTTCGGCGTCACTGTGCCAATTTCCACAAAGCCAAAGCCTAAGTCACCCAGGGCATTAAAATAGTCGCCATTTTTGTCGAGTCCCGCCGCCATTCCTACGGGATTGGCAAAATTCAGCCCCATTACCTCGACGGGTTTCTGTGGTTGTGAGGCAAACAGTTTAAGCAGTCCCAGCCTGTGTGCGGCGCCCATCCAATCAAGTGCTACCTCATGGCTCAACTCTGGGGGCATGGCAAAAAGAACTTTTCTGGCTAGTCCGTACATAAAACGCTCGCAACAGGTGGAAAACCGCAAATTCTAGTGGAGACAGGGCGCGAGAGCCACAGTGCCGTCACTCGCTCCTTGCCTCTAAGCGTCGGATGTCTACCAGTTTTCCCGCGGCAGTCACAGTGATTTCAAACAGGCCATCAACACCATCTTTGGTAACAAATCGCTGAAGCAGATTGGCGGGGAACTGCACCACCCGCCCCTGCAAGTCGCGGGCGAAAACGTTGCGCGCCGAGCCGCGGTAATATTTTAAATATTCTTCCGCCGACAGATGAATGGGAAGAACGATACGTTGCAATGGTTCAGCTACCATCCGACTTTACCGTTAACCGGTGTAAATGCGCCAAACCCGTCAGTTCACGTATCGCCACTGAAAACAACGCAAAATCTGCGGGCTGAGTGGTTTGAATTTCATTCACCATTGCCAGCCAGCGTTGCAGCCACTGTGCGTTGCCGGCCAGCCAGCTTTCCATAAGAGCTATAGACTGGCTCGCTGGGCCAGCTTGTAGGATAGCCACGGTAATCGCTCGTAATTGGGACTCTAAGTCATCAAGAAATGCCTCTCGTGCCACTGCCTGCCAATGGGTTTCCACCACCGCATCGGATAGTCGCGTGGCGAGGGCATCCATGCTCAGCCGATCGTGCAACGCATAAAAAACCCGTGCGCTGTCCTCAATCCCCGAGCCGGTGGTACGCGCCGCTTCGATAATACAAAGGCCCGAAAACAGATTGTCCGGCATGGCTAACTGCAATACCCAAGAATCATCAACTCCAAGCCCACGATATTGTTCACGACGGCCCTGCCAAGTCTCCCGTGCAGGCCCTACCAATAATGTTTCGACTTGGCGATTTACCTGCTGGATACCAACACAAAAAAATGCTACTTCTTCATCCGGCAAACGCTCTTTATCCGCCGCACGTCGGCGCGCCAGGAACCAGCGGGTAGCACGCCGCACGCGACGCTCCATATTGATCATCATATCCGCCTGGGTCAGCGCGGATACCCGATTGTCCACCTCCGCCAGATACTGATGAAATTGCTCCAAACGAAATACATCGCGGGCGATAACAAATGCCAGCGCAATCTCCTTGAGCGATGCGCCCGTCGCACTTTGCAGACGGAAAGCCGCAGTAATGCCCAAATCGTTGATAAGGTCATTAGCAATTTGGGTGGCGACAATTTCGCGCATCAACCGATGACGATAAACGCGCTCACCGTAAAGATTGGTCAAAAGTTCGGGAAAAGCCTTTTCGACACTTTTTTGCAGATATGGCACTGCCGCGATATTTTCGGCTCCAAATGCGTCTTTGAGCATGACCTTGGCGTGGGACAACAACACAGCCAATTCCGGTCGCGTTAGAGGTTGGGATTTATGTAGGCGTTCAGATAATTGTTCGTCGCTCGGCAAAAATTCCAGCTTGCGGTTAAGCAGACCCTGGCTCTGCAAAAAATGAATGAATCGGCCATATTCCCGCATACGCCCAAGCGCTTGTTGCTGGGCAATGCTGAGCGCAAACGTTTGGCGATAATTATCGAGCAACACTAGTTCGGCCACTGCGTCGGTCATATCACTGAGCAGTTGGTTGCGCTGCTTGCGGGTGAGGTCACTCTCAGCAATCATTTCGTCCAATAAAATCTTGATATTTACCTCATGGTCCGAACAATCGACGCCTCCGGAATTATCGATAAAATCGGTATTACACGCGCCACCGTGCAGCGCGTACTCCACTCGCCCCATTTGCGTCATACCGAGGTTGCCGCCCTCCCCCACTACTTTGCAACGCAATTCCGCACCGTTCACTCTCACCGCATCATTGGTTTTATCGCCAACATCGCTATTGTTTTCCTGAGAAGATTTTACGTAGGTTCCAATGCCGCCATTCCACAATAAGTCCACCGGCGCTTTTAAAATAGCGCTAATCAGCTCACTGGGCGCCAAGCGCTTGTCTTCGATGGCGAGTAATCGCTGTATTTCCGGGGTGATCACCACAAACTTTTGGCTGCGTGAAAAAATCCCTCCACCGGGTGAAATAAGTTTGCTGTCGTAATCAGCCCAGGTGCTGCGCGGCAAATTGAAGAGGCGCTGGCGTTCCGCAAACGAAGTTTCTGGGTCTGGACTCGGGTCGATAAAGATGTGTTGATGATTAAAAGCAGCAACCAGCTTGGTGCAGCGTGATAACAACATGCCATTGCCAAACACATCGCCAGACATATCGCCCACGCCGACACAGGTAAACGGCTGCTCCTGAATATTCAGGCCGCGCTCACGAAAATGCCGCTGCACAGATATCCACGCACCTCTTGCGGTAATACCCATTTTTTTATGGTCGTACCCTTGACTGCCGCCAGAGGCAAAAGCATCGCCAAGCCAATGCTGGTATTCAAGGGAAATGGCGTTGGCAATATCCGAAAACGTCGCTGTGCCTTTGTCAGCCGCCACCACCAGGTAGGGGTCCGGTTCATCGCGACAAATAACCGTCGTCGGCCGCACCAATTCGCCATTGCGATAGTTATCGGTTAAATCCAAAAGTCCGCGGATGAATATTTTGTAACATTCAATCGCCTCCGCCTGAATTTCGTCGCGAGAGCTGAATAAATGTAATTTTTTGCCGACAAAACCGCCCTTGGCACCGTTGGGCACAATCACCGCGTTTTTTACTTGCTGGGCTTTCACCAAGCCGAGAATTTCCGTGCGGTAATCCTGCAACCGATCGGACCAGCGCAACCCTCCACGGGCAACCCTGGCACCGCGCAGGTGCACGCCTTCCACTCGCGGCGAGTACACATAAATTTCAAACAGTGGACGGGGCTCAGGGATATTGCTGATGTCCCGAGGGCTGAATTTGAAAGACACATAATCCTTGTCTTCGCCTGCGGCGTTTTTCTGATAAAAATTGGTGCGCAATGTGGCGTTGATCAGCTCGAAATAGCGACGCAGAATTTTGTCTTCGTTAAGATTTTCCAGAGCCTCCAAGCTTTGCAGGATTTTTTCCCTCAGGCGCTCCACGCGCGCTTCAGGTTTATTCTGCTCGGCGTTGATCCGCGGATCGAAATAGGCTTTGAATAACGCCACCAGATTGCGGGTAATATCGGATTGATTAACCAGGGTTTCAGCAATGTAATCCTGACTGAAAGTGAATGCCGTCTGCTTCATATAACCAGCATAAGCGCGCAACATACCCACTTCGCGCCAGCTTAGGCGGGCGCCAAGTACCAACCGGTTAAATGCATCATTTTCCGTTTGTCGGTGCCATATGGCGGCGAATGCCTGCTCAAAGAGTTTGCTCACCGCTTGCACATCAAGCTTCACTGAAAGATTGAGAGTCAGCGTGAAATCGTGCATCCACACGACTGCGCCATCGGCGCGTTGAATTTTGTAAGGGTGTTCGCCCAGCACTCGCAAACCGAGGTGTTCGAGCACCGGAATTACGTCCGAAAGTTCCAGCGGTTGCTGCAACTGCATAACTTTAAAACGCATCTGGTCGTCTGGCGTGCCCACCGGGTGGTAAAACAACATGGCCACATCGCGGGATACCTTCAGCGATTCAATCATCTGAATGTCTTTCACTGCGGCCCGCGCGTCGTAATCCTCTTGATAACTCACCCCAAATGCCCCGGTGTACTGGCGGTGGTATTGCAATCCGCGTACTTCGCCAAAAGCCTCCACCAAAGCCGACTCAAAACGGTCGTCCCAACCCCGGCTGATTTCGATGATGCCTTCTTCCAGATAATTCGCGTCGTAATCCGCCGTGGCTCCGTCGGGCAGGCGGAACACCATGTACGCGCGCGCAAGAATAGATTCGGAGAAATGCGTGGTGGAATCCAACTCCTGGGAATTAATTGCACTGCCGATTAAGCGCTCGATTTTCTGCCGCACCCGCGTGTTGTAAATATCTCTTGGCACATAAACAACGCAATTAACAAATTTTCCGAATGGATCGTTGCGCATAAATAAACGCACGACCCGGCGCTCGTTAATGCGTGTAATGCCCATAATGGTTTGGTAAAGCGTTTCCGGGTCGGATTGGAACAGCTCATCCCGCGGAAAACTTTCGATTACCCGTACCAGGTTTTTGCCGTCGTGGCTCACCGGGGCCAGCCCTGAGCGCGCCATAACTCGCTCTACTTTTTGCCGCAAAAGTGGAATGGACCTGGGGCTGAGGCTGTAAACGGCGTAAGTGAACAGTCCAAGAATGCGCATCTCGCCGACCACTTCACCCTGGGCGGAAAATCGCTTCACCACCACATAGTCCGGGTATACCCGGCGATGTACGGTGGAACGGGTGGCGGATTTGCTGAAAGAAATCAGGTCCGTCCCCGCATAAAACTCTTCGGCACCGATTAATTCACCATCGGATGGAGTGCGACGAAATACGCCTAATCTTGTCGCGGGATCCTCGTGCAATTGCAGACTTTTGGCTGGCTCACGCAAATCCAAGGTGCGCAACCCCAAAAAGGTGAAATGCGAGTCTACCAGCCAATCGAGAAACGCCTGACATTCCTCCACCTGGGACTTATCGAACGCCGGGGACTTATCGGACGCATAAGTGAGGCTCTGCCTGACCTCCCGAATGCCATCCAGCATCGGTTGATAATCCGCCACCACTACCGCCACCTCAACCAGCACCTCTTTGATCGCGCTCTGCGTCTCCAGACGCTCCTCTTCAGAGGCAATCGCGGCGACTTCAAGGAAAATCACCGCTTCCTGCTGCCATTCATGGCCGTCCTGCGCTTGCCGATTCTGCGCAATGGCCTGGACCCTCATGAGCTCGCCGTGCTCGTTGCGCGCTACATCTACCAGGGTGCTTTTGATGGTATGCAACGTCATGCCGCGACGGTTCAGCTCCAGGCGCAGCGAGTCCACCAAAAATGGCATATCCCGCTGGCGCACGATAATCACCGACCCATTACACAACCACCCGTCTTCTTCCAGCGTCGGGTTGAAGGTTTTGACATAGGTTGTTTGACTGGAATTGCGCAGGGCGAGCCAGAGTGAATAGCAGCAACCGGCAATGTCAGGAATTTCCCGCCATTGCCAATCTTCAAGGTTGAGTTGCGCCCAGAAAATCTGCACAAATGTGCGAAATAGAGGCCGGTCGGGCTGTTCTGCCCGGTGGTTGTCGATGTGGTGCAAAACCTGATCAAGAAGACGCCGCTTGATAATGTCGCCGGCATCCGAATGTTTGCTCGTCATGGTGAACCCCTCTGCTAAGACGCTATGCGTCTGACCTCGGTCCCGGCGCCGGTTCACCGCTTCTATTGAAGTCCTTTATTATGCCCTTACATAAGCATAGCCAAATTCGCCCGCCAGACCGCCGGCGAATATCTGCCTCAACGGGCAACCGGAACTCATCACCAGGACCGCAGTCTACGGCGGTCTTGTTGTTTTTATGGCTTTAAAAAGCGCAGGTCCCAGGGCCTGCACCCGACATACGGAAAACAATATGGGTACATCTCGCGACGCAGTTTCCACTATTCAGCACTGGCTCAACGGCCAAATCGTAGGCCAACCCCATCTTATCGACCGACTTCTGATCGCTCTCATCGCCGACGGTCACCTGCTGGTTGAAGGCGCTCCCGGTCTAGCCAAGACCAAAGCGATCAAAACCCTGGCGGACGTGATCCAGGGTGATTTTCACCGGGTACAGTTCACTCCCGATTTGCTGCCTTCGGATGTCACAGGCACCGACATTTATCGACCGGAAACCGGCTCGTTCGAATTTCAAAAAGGGCCAATTTTTCACAATCTGGTATTGGCGGATGAAATTAACCGCGCACCCGCCAAGGTGCAGTCCGCGTTGCTGGAGGCAATGGCAGAGCGGCAGATCTCCGTAGGCAAGGCGACTTATAAATTACCAGCCCTGTTTTTGGTGATGGCAACGCAAAACCCCATTGAGCAGGAGGGCACTTATCCGCTGCCCGAGGCGCAACTCGACCGCTTTCTTATGCATGTGCGAGTCTCTTACCCCAGTGTGGAGGCAGAGCGGGAAATTCTGCGTCTTACCCGAGCCGAGGCCAACACCCGACAAGCGCGCCCGGAACCGCCAGCAGAAGTGACTCAGGAAATATTGTTCGCTGCGCGGCAGGAGGCATTGGCGATTCATATGGCGCCAGCGGTGGAGGAGTACATCGTGCAGCTTACCGCCGCTACTCGCCAGGCCGAGGTTTACAGTGCGGAGCTGGCCCGCTGGATTGAATACGGCGTCAGCCCGCGGGCGACCATCAGTCTTGATCGCTGCGCACGCGCGCACGCTTGGCTCGCGGGCAAAGATTTTGTGAGTCCCGATGACGTCCAAGCGGTTCTCCACGACGTTTTTCGCCATCGTCTGCTGCTCAGTTTCGAAGCCGAAGCAAGCGGCCAAAATCCCGACCGGGTCATAGATCAACTGCTTGAATACGTGCCCGTCCTTTGATGCTTGAAAATCCTCGCACCACCAATAAGCCCGCTTCAGCGGATGCTCCTGGCGTCTACGTATCCGTGGACGAGTTGCTGGGTTTGCGCCACCTGAGTCGCGATCTCACCCTGTCTACCCGAAAAAGGAGCCAGGCGCTGCTCGAAGGATCCGTGCGCACCCGTTATCGCGGTCGAGGCATGGAGTTTTCCGAGGTGCGCCCTTATCAGCCGGGTGATGACATTCGCACCATCGATTGGCGTGTTACCGCCCGGGTGCAGGCGCCTTATACAAAACTGTTCCAAGAGGAGCGCGAGCGGCCGATCTTTGTGATGGTGGATCAACGTTCGCCAATGTTCTTTGGTAGCCAGTCGTGCTTCAAATCGGTGTTCGCCGCCCGGGTAGCAACGGTCATTGCATGGATCGCCAATAACAATAGCGACCGCATCGGCGCCCTTGTGTTTGGTGATCACCGACAAGGCGATATCCGCGCAAAACGCAGCAAACATGCTGTGCTTGACCTGCTGCATCAATTAGTGGAGTTCAACCGCGAGCTGGCCGGTCCGGTACCTGCCAAAAGTGGAACTTCGTTGTTCGAAATGCTGACGGAGACGAGCCGTATTGCCCGCCCCGGAAGTTTGGTAATTCTGCTGTCGGATTTTCACGATTTTGATACCCATTGCCGCGAACCGTTGAGCCAGCTCGCCAAGCGCTCCGATGTTATGGCACTGCACGTCTACGATTCTCTGGAACGCCAACTCCCCCAAGCCGGGCAATTGACGGTGTCCGATGGCATTGACCGGCTGACGCTGAATTTGGCGACATTGGCAAGACAGTTTCAGAGCGCTTTCGACCAGCACCAGACCGATCTGCGCCAAAACTGCAATAACACCGGCGTGCAATACGTTCATGCACCGGTTAATCAATCGCTGGAAACGTTTGTACGGGATCTTTTCAGCCCCCGTCGCAAAACCCGCCATGGAGGTCGGTCATGACCCCAGCATCGGCGCCAATGCCGCCAGAGGCGCAGCAGCTTCTGCAGGAAATGCACGGCATCATCACACCCACACCAGTGAGCTGGTGGCCGCCGGCGCCGGGTTGGTGGGTTCTGACCGTCTTATTGATCGCGGGAATTACCGCGTTGATTGTTGCTCTGCTTCGCCAGCGACGGCGCACCGCCTATAAACGCGCTGCACTGAGTATGCTCGACCAATTGCGCGATTGTGCGGACCCGGATCTCCCCGGTGAAACGAACCGTCTCCTGAAAAGAGTGGCGCTGGCCGCGTTTCCCGGTGAACGAACGCGCATTAATCAGCTGTTTGGCGACGCTTGGGTGGATTGGCTAAATGGCCACTGCGGCAAGGCGCCATTTGTCGGCGCGTCCGCCGAGGCGTTAGCCAGCGGAGGTTATCGCGCTTCAACGCCCTGCCCACGGGAAGAACTGTTGACCAGCACCCGCCGCTGGTTGCTCGACCACAAACGCCGACCGACGGTGAACGGGAGAGCGGCACGTGTTTGAATTTGCCTGGCCATTGGTTTTTCTCACGCTGCCGCTGCCATTGCTGATCTATTTAATGACCCCTGCGCTGCAACGTCAGGAAGCGGCATTGCGCGTCCCCTTTTTCCAACAAATCGCCGGGCTGCAGCAATCCGGGAGCAACCGTACCGCTCGCCACTGGCTGCAGCGCATCGTGCTTGGTTTGATATGGCTTCTGTGTGTGGCCTCCGCCGCTCGACCCCAGTGGGTTGGCGACCCTGTGCAATTGCCCGCAACCGGGCGTGATCTGCTTTTGGCCGTGGACATCTCCGGCAGCATGGAAACTCCGGACATGGTGGTGCAGAACCGCAACCTGCAGCGCATTGATGTGGTGAAATTTGTCGTGAGCGACTTCGTCAAACGCCGCGAAAATGATCGCCTGGGCTTGATCTTATTCGGCTCAAATGCCTACCTCCAGGCGCCACTCACGTTCGACCGCACCACAGTGCAAACCCTCTTACAGGAAGCGCAGTTGGGATTCGCCGGACAGCAGACCGCTATCGGCGACGCCATTGGCCTGGCGATCAAACGCCTGCGCGATCGCCCGGAATCGAGCCGGGTGTTGATTCTGTTGAGCGATGGCGCCAACACCGCCGGCGAAGTAGACCCTCGGCAGGCGGCAGATCTGGCGAAACTTGCGGGAGTAAAAATCTACACGATAGGCCTGGGCGCGGACGAGATGATTCAACAGACGCTATTTGGGCGGCGGCGGATCAATCCCTCGGCAGATCTGGATGAGGACACCATGCGCTATATCGCCCAGCACACTGGCGGTCAATATTTCCGCGCGCGCAATCCGGAAGAGTTGGTGCGAATTTATGCCGAGTTGGATCGCCTTGAACCTATCGAGCAGGATGATGAAGTGTTTCGCCCCATCAGCGCGCTGTTCCATTGGCCACTTGCCGCCGCGCTGATGCTCAGCTTTTTGCTGGCGTTAGGGCGAGTTGGCGTCGCTGGGCTCGCCGGTCGCAGGGGGGAAATCGCATGACGTTGCTACAGGATTTTCATTTTCTCCGTCCTCTTTGGTTTATTGCGCTGGTTCCGGCGTTGCTGCTGTGTATATGGCTGCTATTGCGTCAGCGCCAGAGTGTGCAGTGGATGCGTTATGTGGCGCCCAACCTGCTGCCCTACCTGTTGGACCAAGTACAGTTACGACGGAAACGCTGGCCATTACTCGGCCTGCTGGGGCTCTGGGTTCTCGCTATCGTCGCGCTTGCCGGTCCGGTATGGCAGAAAATCCCCCAACCGGTGGAACGCAACACCGAAGCACTGGTGATTTGTTGGGACTTGTCGCCGTCCATGTTGGCAGAAGATGTCAAACCCTCACGGCTGGTGCGCTCACGATTGAAACTGATCGACTTATTACACGCCCGCGAGGATGGGCAGATTGCGCTGATTGCCTATTCGGCAGAGGCCTACACGGTCACCCCACTAACAGACGACCATGAAACCTTAATTAACTTGCTGCCGGCGCTGAGTCCCACCACTCTGCCTTCGGTGGGCAGCAATCCAGAAATGGCGCTGACGACGGCGCTGCAACTGCTGAAAGACGGCGGCATCCGTCGCGGCAATATTCTGTTTCTCACAGACGAAATCGATCCATCCGCATTTGCCAGCATGGCGGACGAGCTTTCGCGTACACCCCACCAGCTCACGCTCTGGGGCGTAGGCACGGACCAAGGGGCGCCGATCCCACTGCCCGAAGGCGGTTTTGCCAAAAACAATGCGGGCGAGATCGTTGTCGCCCGGCTGAACGAAGATCGTTTACGTCAGTTCGCCGTGGAACAGCGCGCTTACTACGTTCCCATGGTCACTACCAACAGCGACATCGAGACTTTGCAGCAATTGTTCTCCCCCAATGCGCAGAGTTCAAAACGCACCGACCGCACCTTCGATCAGTGGTTTGAGCACGGCCAATATCTGGCGCTGTTGCTATTGCCTTTTGTTGCCTTGCTATTCCGACGCGGCTGGCTTGTCGGTATCTGGCTGCTCGCCGCTTTACCATTTGGCTACAGCCCACAAGCTCAGGCATTGGAATGGCGCGATCTTTGGTCGACCCAGGACCAACAGGCCCAGGCAGATCTGCAAAAAGGGAATGAGGAGGCAGCAACACGTTTCACCACACCGGAGAGACGAGGTACTGCTTTGTATAACCAGGAGAAATTCGGGGAAGCTGCGCAAGAATTCGCAAAAGGTGACGATGCAGTTGATGCCTACAACCGGGGCAATGCTCTGACCCGCGCCGGCGAGTTCGACAAAGCGGTAAAAGCCTACGATGAGGCCTTGCGCCAACGCCCCGATTTTGCCGAAGCTCGTGACAATCGGGAAATTGCCAACCAGTTGGCCGAACTGCAAAAACAACAAGAACAGCAGCAAGAAAACAAACAGCAAAACAACGAACAACAAAAAGACCAGCAACAATCGGGCGATCAGCAACAAAGCGAATCCGGCGAAAGCGGAGACGACTCTCAACAAGGGGACGGCCAGCAGCAAAATGCCGATAACAAGCAAAATTCTTCCGAGTCATCCGAGAACGGCCAAGCGCAAAGCCCGGAAGAAATGACGGAAGAAGAAGCTCGGGAGCGGGCAGCCCAACAGCAGCAAATGGCCAATCAGCCGCCAGGTGACGAGGAAAACCCGTACAGTCAGGCTGCCGAACAGGCGCAAAGCGAGCAGCAGGAAAATGCAGAGCAACAGGCACGTGAAAAGGGTGAGCAACAAGAAGAACCCGGCGAGCCCCAGCAGGCTATGGTGGAAGCACAGCCGGAGCCTATGACGGAAGAGCAACAAATGCTGGAACAGTGGTTGCGGAAGGTGCCGGATGATCCCAGCGGACTAATGCGTAATAAATTCCGCTACCAATACATGCAGCGCAGACAATCCCTGCGTGAGGGCAACAATTCGAACAATGAGGCGGAGCAACGCTGGTAATGCTTATGAGCCAACCCCCTATTTCGGACACCTTTAATCTGTCACCCGTACGAGCGGGTTTTCTGACGCTCTTGGCCGCACTTTTTATGAGTCTTGCGCTGGTGGGTGAAGCGACGGCAGACGCTTTGATGGTGCAGGTAGATCGTCAGTCGATACGTCTCAATGAAACGTTAAATTTGACAGTTCGCTACGAAGGCCGGCAGGTTGCCAGCGATCCAGATTTTTCCGGCTTGGACCAATTCGATATTTTGTCCAACAACAAATCCACCCAGCATTCCATCATCAACGGCAATATCAGCGCCTTCACGGAATGGCGCATCACCCTGTCGCCGCGCAATACCGGACAACTGCTGATTCCGCCGCTGAGCCTTCACGGTGAACACAGCAAGGCCATCACCATAACCGTTGGCGAGGCGGCGAAAGATCCGATCAGCGGGAAAGAAGATGTATTTCTGGAGACCTTTGTGGATAAATCCACGGTGTTCGTCCAGGAACAGTTCATCGTCACTTATCGCCTGCATTTCAACCAGAGCGTCGATTCCCTCGACACCGGGCAATTCAATATTTCCCAAGCGCGGGTGGAAGAACTGCCACGGGTGGATTATCAGACCACCGTTGGCCACACCGCCTACGGCGTGGCGGAATTTCGTTATGCGGTTTTTGCGGATGCCAGCGGCGTTATTAATATCCCTGAAAAAACCTGGACTGTTCGCACCACCGATCAGCCCGGCATGAGCCGCTTCGGCTTTGGCGGCGGGCGCTTCAAATTGCATCGGGTGAAAACCAAAAGCCTTGCAATTACGGTGGAACCAAAACCGGCCGACTTCCCCGCCAGCCAACCATGGTTGCCGGCTCAGTCCGTGAAGCTGGAAGAGCAATGGAGTCGGTCACCGGACGAATTCCGGGTTGGCGAGCCCATCACCCGCACGGTGACCATACATGCAGAAGGCGCAAGTCCTGAGCAACTCCCCCCTTTATTCAATGGCAACGGCACCCAGGAATTAAAGTTTTACCCAGACAAACCGGATCAGGACAAACACCTGAGCGCACAAGGCGTCAACGCTACACGCCAGGAAAGTGTGGCAATAGTGCCGAGCCGCACCGGCGACATCACGCTACCGGCGGTGAGTGTCTCCTGGTGGAACACCGTGGAAAAGCGCTTGGAAAAAGCGACGCTTCCCGCGCGTACCCTGCGAGTCGCTGCTGCAGAGGGCCGGCCTCAAACAACCGTAGAGCGGGAGGCGGTATTGGCCGAACCAGATGCCCCATCGCCTGGGCCAGTTACGTCACCACAAGCGGCCCCCGCCAGCTCGGATATTTGGCCGTGGATTAGCGGTTTGTTATTGCTCTGCAATCTGGTCACCCTGTTATTACTGTGGGCGCAAAGCCGTAAGAAGGCTGCTGAGACGCCTGTAACGGAGTCATCGAACAGCTTGAAAGATGCGCTGCGACGGCTGCGACAGGCGTGCGAACGACGAGATGCCGCAACCACCCGGCTAGCGCTGTTGGAATGGGCGCAAGTGCGTTGGGGGGGGCATCGACGGCTGCAGGACATTGGTAACGCCGCCGGCTCTGCTGACGTCCAACGCGAACTGACCAAACTGGAAGCAGTGCTTTTTGCCGGAGCGGATAACAATGTGGACTACCCGTTGCTGGCCCGCACTGCGGAACATCTCAGCCGTGGAACCTCGGCAAATCACGCCACTACCGAATTGCCGGCACTTTATAAAACGGGCTGACCTCAGCGATTCAGCGCTTGATTGCGGGTCTTGGTTGTGGCGGCGCCACCCCGTACAATGCCGCCTCGGTTTTCCTGCCACCGGGATAGCCAGGATTTGCCAAAGGAGCGGCAAAGCGCGCATAACCAAATGCGCCTGACGCAAAATGACAAAAGAGTGACCGTGGCACAACGAGATCACTCCCGAATTTCCGCCGCCCCAGAGCTGCTTAACGGACCCAAAGGTAAATTAATGCGCAAGTTTTCCTCTTATTTCGCCCTGGCAACACTGCTCGGCTCCTTGGTATTGCTGTCGGCCTGCGACAGCGGCAGCGACAATAAAAACTCTAATAACGGCGGCTCGACTTCGAGTTCCTCCGCCGCTTCCAGTAGCGGCGCCAGTTCAAGCAGCAGCTCGAGCTCCAGCAGTTCGTCAAGCTCCTCCTCCAGCAGCTCCAGTTCTTCGGGAATTCTTATTGAAGGCAATGTGCGGGTACATTTCCCACCCCGCTACTCGCGAGTGGATAACGAGACCATCTCGTTGCGCGGAATCGTCATCAATCCAGACGGCGTCGAAGGCGTACTGGTAAATGGGCAACCGGCTGAGACCGCGGCGGATTTAACTACCTGGACCTATACGGCCACGCTAGAAGCCGGAGTGAACGAACTGGTGATTAGCGAAGAAACCGCCGATGGCATTAACGAGATCGACCGTATTTTTGTCGACCGCTCCGCTAGCATGACCGCCCCCGCCGCGGTTGTGGATGATCCATCCAACAATCGCTTATTGGTTCTGGACACGACGCTCAACAGCGTCATCGCAGTGGAC
>DJFQ01000211.1 GCA_002432095.1 Marinagarivorans sp. UBA5868
ATCGCCGCAACCAAGGGAATCGCACCAAGCTGTTCAAGATTAAATAATCGGAGTCAATCTTAAGTAAGCGAAATTTAGATTAAGTAACAGAAGCAAGCTTAAGCGCTGAAATGTCCGAATTTCCGAGGTGGTTATGCAACTGAGCGTAAATGTGAACAAAGAGGACTTAAAGCCATATCGCGCGGGGATGCGCTCAAACGACCGTGGCCATATCGAAATTCAGGATGTAACGATTAGTTTCGGGCGCGGTGCGAAGATGAATCTCGCGGTGGAAACTACTACTCTCGATATTCCGCCAGGACAATTCGTATGTATTCTCGGGCCATCAGGATGCGGAAAATCCACGTTGCTCAACTCGGTGGCCGGATATGTCACACCCACCAGCGGACGGGTATTGGTTGACGGTCGGCTTGTGGTGAAACCCAGTCCAGATCGCGGAATGGTATTCCAACAATATTCGTTATTTCCCTGGAAAACCGTGCGGCAAAATATCGCCTTTGGTCCGCGACTGGCCGGTCACAGTCCGCAGGAATGTGATTCTATCGCCAACACTTTTTTATCGATGATCGGCCTGAGCAAGATCGCCAACAAATTGCCGGGCGAACTTTCTGGCGGAATGCAGCAACGTGTGGGCATTGCGCGGGCGCTGGCCAATTATCCTAGTGTGTTGCTTATGGATGAACCCTTCGGTGCATTGGATGCACAGACCCGGTTGATCATGCAGGAAAACCTGTTAAATATATGGTCCGAATTCGGCATTACCGTTTTATTTGTTACTCATGATGTTGACGAAGCCATTTTCCTGGCAGATCGCATTTTGGTAATGAGTGCCAGCCCGGGATCGGTAATTGCTGATTTATCAGTGGATATTCCCCGGCCGCGCGCACCAGAGGTGGCGACAGCAGGGGAATTTATTGCGTTAAAAAAACAGTGCCTGAGTTATATCCGCGAGGAAAGCTTAAAGGCGTTCGAGACCATAGGAGACCACTGATGGATGTTCAGCGAGATTTTCTCGATGGTTATCGCGCGGCAGTCATAAGGCTTCGCCGCTCCGCCATTGCTCTGCGACTGTTTTCTCTGGTGATAGCACTTCTTGCGGGCTACTCCGGACACGGCGCGCACGCAGATGAAGGCTCTTTTTCCGTCTTGCGCGCACCAAAGCCATTACCGGAATTCTCGCTCGTGGATCAACACGGTCGAACATTTACGCGTGAGCAGCTCACGAATCAATGGTCTTTAATATTTGTCGGCTTCACTAGCTGCCCTCACGTATGCCCCATGACTCTGCGAAGACTCGAAGCGCTGCGCGCAGAGATGGGCCTGCGCATCGGCGTTGATAAAATTCCGGAAATCGTTTTCCTTGCGGTGGATCCGGCCAGGGACCAGCCGGTGCTGAAAGACTATCTCGCCAATTTTGATCCTTCTAACATTGGTGTTACCGGTGCAAAGTCGGAAATCGATAAATTGGTCAAGGGATTGGGAGCGGCCTATCGGTTTGTTGATAAAAAGCCCGGAAGTGATTATTACGAGGTGCTTCATTCTTCCGCAATCAATCTGGTTAATCCGCAGGGCGAATTGATAGCACAATTAAATCCGCCGTTTGCAGTAGCGCCGATGACACAATTTTTGGTCAACCTAATTCGCAGTGCAAAGTCACAACTCCATGCGGGCGCCGAAGCGCAAAGCCTGGCAAATGTAGATGACGAATAATCGTGGGGTAGGATGTTGTGTGTTGGTGCTGGTTTTTGTTGCGGTGAGCAGCAACGCGGATATGCTCGACAAAACTGGCATGGCGCCGTGGGAAGTTTGTGCTCTTTGCCACGGTGCGGATGGTGTAAGTGTAATGCCTAAGTTCCCCAAACTGGCTGGACAGAAAGCCGCTTATATCGAGAGCCAAGTACTACGATTTCGTCATGGAGAGCGGATGAATGATGGTGGACAAATGCAAACGATCAGCGCCGAGGTTGAGCTTGGGGATCTGGCGGATATATCGCGTTATTTTGCCGAGCTTCCTGTTCGCGATCCTGTTGATAAGGGAATTTTGGCAGCGGAATTCCCGCCGGAGGAATATCTTATTCGGGTTGAACGCGGGAGGAAACTGTTTTATCAAGGCGACAAAAATGTCCCCGCGTGCGTCGTTTGTCATGCGGACAAAAATTCCCAAGCACCTTGGTTAGATGGTCAGCATCGCGCCTACATCGAGAAGCAGCTAATAGATTTTCGTGATGGCAATCGTCGCGATTTTATTATTGGAAAAATGCCGGCCATTGCGGCAAATTTGACGAGCTTTGACCGAGAAGCGATTGCGTTATTTGTTGAGTCCGAGCGAATAAGTCGAAATTAACACGCTTTAATAATTTATCTGCTGATAATTTGCTTTTTAAAATGTATGCAATAAGTTAATTATCTAAAAAAATTCAGTTTATTTATTGATATAACATGTTATGACAAGTACGATTATTTACATTGAGAGCTGGTGATTATGAGTCTGGAAAATTCGCTGAATATGTCGCATCAACCACTTTATTTGCAGATCAAGGAGACGCTTAAAAAGCAGATTCTTGCAGGCGAATATGCGCCCCATGAGCGAATGCCTTCGGAAAGCGATCTAATGAAAATGTTTAGCGTAAGCCGAATCACCGTGCGCCAAGCGCTGCGGGACCTGCATACGGAAGGATTAATTTTTTCATCTCAGGGGAAAGGTACTTTCGCCAGCAAACCTAAAGCGATGCAAGATGTGCAGCATCTGGAGGGATTCGATGAGGCGATGAAGCCGAAGGGCTATGAAACCTCTGCGCGCTTGGTGAGCATCCGCGAAATTGCCGCCAATAAAGATATTCAGGAGCGCCTTGCATTGGATGCGAAAGCACGAGTGGTGGAAGTCATTCGCGTGCGCTACCTGAATCGGGAGCCGGTATCGGTCGACCGTTCATATTTTCCCATGAATATTGGCCAGATGCTTTTTTCCCGGGACCTCAGTGTGGATATTTTTCCCATTCTGGAAAATCAGCTGAATATCACTTTAGGCCGCGCTGCTATCAGCTTAGAGGCGCGTCCGGCGGATGTCGAAGTCGCCAAATTTTTAAAACTTGAACCGGGCAGCCCGGTGATGTGGGTGGAGCGGCTCACCCGCGATAGCAATGATAAGCCCATCGATTTTGAATACCTCGCCTTTCGTGGTGACTCTTACAAATACCGATTCCAAATCGCGCGTGATCCCGCCCGGCACGCGGCCAAAAGAGAGGATTAAGCATGGCACTTCCCGAAGATATTTCTGTAATTGATGTCGACATCTTGATCATCGGCGGCGGTACCGCTGGCCCTATGGCCGCTGTTGCTGCCAAAGAGCAGAATCCCGATGCCGAAGTAATGCTATTGGAAAAGGCCAACGTCAAACGCTCCGGCGCTATCAGCATGGGTATGGACGGACTTAATAATGCGGTCGTTCCTGGCCATTCCACGCCAGAAAATTACGTGAAGGAAATTACCATCGCCAATGACGGCATAGTATTGCAAAAAGGCGTGATGGCTTACGCTCAGCGGTCGTTTGAAATGATTCAAAAACTTGATAGCTGGGGCGTGTATTTCCAAAAGGACGAGACCGGCGAATATGACATGAAAAAAGTGCATCACCTCGGCACCTATGTTTTGCCTATGCCGGAGGGACACAATATTAAAAAAATTCTCTACCGACGTTTGCGGCGTCACCGGGTGACAGTGGAAAACCGCTACCAGGCAGTGCGTTTATTAAAAGATAAATCCGGCGCTGTCTGCGGTTGCATTGCACTGTCCACGCGCGACGCCAAGGTCATCGTGATCCGCGCCAAAGCCGTCATCATGTGTACCGGCGCTGCCGGCCGAATCGGCCTTCCTGCCTCAGGATATTTGTTTGGCACTTATGAAAACCCCGCGAATTGCGGCGATGGCCACTCAATGGCGTACCACGTAGGCGCGGAGCTCACTGGGCTGGAGTGTTACCAGATAAACCCGTTGCTCAAAGATTACAACGGCCCTGCCTGCGCTTATGTCACGGGCCCGCTCGGCGGCTATACCGCCAACGCGAAAGGCGATCGCTTTATCGAATGCGATTATTGGAGCGGGCAAATGATGATGGAGTTTTACAATGAGTTGCAGGGAGGTAATGGTCCGGTATTTTTAAAGCTCGATCACTTGGCAGAGGAAACGATTCAGGAAATCGAGCACGTTTTGCATACCAATGAGCGCCCGAGCAGGGGGCGATTTCACGATGGCAGGGGTACCGACTATCGCACCAAAATGGTGGAAATGCATATTTCTGAAATCGGCTTCTGCGCCGGTCACTCGGCGTCCGGTGTTTGGATTAATGAAAAGGGTGAAACCACGGTGCCAGGGCTTTATGGTGCTGGTGATATGGCATCTATTCCTCACAGCTATATGTTGGGTGCGTTTGTATACGGGCAGATTTGCGGTGAAAACGCCACGGAATTTGCCCGCAACCGTGAGCTACCGGAGCTGGATGAGGCATTCATTCTTCGCGAGCGGGAACGCATCTTGGCACCGCTTAAACGCAGTGACGGCATTCCGCCCAATCAGTTTGAATACAAAGTTCGGCGTTTGGTAAACGATTATTTACAGCCGCCAAAAATCACCAAAAAAATGGATATCGGTTTGGCGCGTTTGCACGCGATGGAAGCGGATATTCCGTATCTCTATGCCCGAGACCCGCACGAGTTATTACGTGCGAATGAAGCTCAGCACATTCTCGATTGCGCAAAAATGGCGGCCTTTGCCTCGCTTTATCGGCAGGAAAGCCGCTGGGGGTTGTATCACAATTATGTGGATCACCCACAAACCGATAACGACAATTGGTTTTGCCATGTGCAGCTTTTTAAAGATGAGCAGAATCGTATGAGCTGCCGAAAAATGGCGATCGAGCCTTACGTAGTCGAGTTGGATGAACAAGAGAAATCTGCCTATCAACAATTGCGAGTAAAGCGCGCCGGCTAATTAATGGCCTCTGTTGCTATGCCCAGCCAATCTCATTTATCAGGAGACGATATATGCCCACGGCTTCCCAGATCACTATGGTTCCCGTTGTTATCGATGAAGAAAAATGCATCGCCGATAAAGGCTGTAGAACCTGCATTGATGTTTGTCCCCTCGATGTATTGTGGATTAACGAAAATACTGGCAAGGCACACATGAAATACGACGAGTGCTGGTACTGCATGCCGTGTGAGGCCGACTGCCCCACCAACGCGGTGACCGTCAATATCCCTTATTTATTAAGCTGAGGTGCACCGTGACGAAATTTGCCGATCCTTTGTTGGAGTCCATTGCTGTGCGCCTTGGCGATGATGATCCGGGAATTCGCCGAGTGGCGGTGATGGAATTGGTGGATAGCTCCGAGGCGGAAGCGGTGGAGCTGCTGATACGCGCGCTCGGCGATAGTGACGATTCGGTGCGCATGGAGGCCGCCAAAGTTATCGATGAATTTGATCCGCGGGACATGATGGATGCGTTGGTTAACGCATTAACATCACCGGATGAAAACGTGCGCAACGCTGCCGCTAACGCTCTGGCGGACTTAAAAGATCCCGCTGCTGCGCCAGCACTGATTGAGGCACTCAAGGAAGATGATGCGTTCGTGCTGGCGGCGATTCTCCGCTCCCTTAAACAGTTGCGTATTAAGGCTGCTCGGGTGCATGCGATCGCGCTGCTACACCATCCGGACGAGCGGGTAAGGCGTGAGGCGGTGAGCTTGCTGGGTTATTTACAGGAGCCGGAAAATCTACCGCAATTAAAATCCATTGCCGCTAAAGATCCCGATCCGGAGGTTCGGCGCACTGCTATAGGTGCACTGGTGTACGCCAGTGCGGAGCAGGTTGGTAAAGCATTAATACATGGTCTTGACGATGAACACTGGCAGGTACGCGTGGAGGCGGCTAAAGGAATTGGCCGTTTAAATGTTCAGGATGCGGTGGATGCTTTGGTCGTTGCCACCCGCGATGCCATGTGGCAGGTGCAGGAAAAAGCCGCAGAATCAATCGGCAAACTTGGCGCCGTGCGAGCGATTCCCGCGTTGGCGGATTGCCTTAAAGATCCCATTAGTAATTTACGCAAAGCGGCGGTTGCCGCAGCGGGGGAAATTGCCCACCCGGATGGTCTTGCATTAGTGGCGGTCGCTCTTCAGGACAACGATCCCGATGTGCGCAAGCTGGCGCGCTGGGCAAAGGAGCGTATTGAATCCGCCAATTAATTCACCTCTTGGGGAATGCAATATGACATTTGTTGTTACTGAACAATGCATCCGCTGCAAATTCACTGACTGCGTCGAAGTTTGCCCTGTGGACTGTTTTCACGAAGGGCCGAATTTTTTGGTGATCGATCCGGAAGTTTGCATCGACTGCGCGTTGTGCGTACCGGAATGCCCGGTGGATGCTATTTACGATGAAAATGATTTGCCCGACGAGTTGCAGGAATTTATTGAAATAAACGCGCGGCTCGCAACATTTTGGCCCCAGCTCAATGAGCGCAGGGAGCCGTTGCCGGAGTCTGACATGTGGGCGGATGAACCGGGAAAACGTCAATGGCTGCTGGAGACGGTTTAATTCCTATGGGTCGCCGAGGTTTGCCATAACACCATGGTTGGAATATTCATCCAGTGACAGAGGAAATCCGCATGAGTTTTTACCCTCCGCAGAAAGTCCGCCTGAAGAAGGATATTGGCGAACTGGAAATTATTTGGCAAAACGGCGACATTGCTAAAATCAGTTGCGATGAATTACGGCGCTATTGCGCATGTTCCAGTTGTCGCTCCCGCAAGTTAATTGGTGTGCGCCTGGTAACGGAAAGTGCAGAGATCGCCACCGTCAATCTGATCGGCAGCACCGCTTTGCAGGTGGTGTTCGCCGATGGCCATGACCGGGGAATTTTCCCTTGGCCCTATGTGAATGCCATAGCGACGGGTCGCGTGCAGGAATTTTTAAATGCTTAAAGCTCTCTCGCTGGCGGGAGCCGCTGGTATTTCCGTGCGCACCAAACGTTTTGTTTCCGTCAGAGCGCCCGGCGTGTTTTTTTGCCTTTTGGTGGTGCTTGCCTCCAGTTACATGAGCGAACACTACGGCAGCTCAAAAATTCTCGGGGCCTTGTTGCTTGGAATGGCATTTAATAGTATTTCCGGTTACCGGGAATTTACGGCCGGTATAGAGTTTTGTGCAAAGACCATGTTGCGGATCGGCATCGTATTACTGGGTGCGCGCATTACTTTTTCCCAGATCTCCGAATTGGGGATGCGGCCGCTATGGATAGGCGGGTGTGTGGTTGTGGCGACGCTGCTATTCAGTCTTGTCGCCGCGCGTCAACTTAAAATGGATCGAACAGCCGGACTTATTGCCGGTGCCGCTGTAGGCATCTGTGGCGTCTCTGCGGCCATGGCTGTGGCCAGCGTGTTGCAGGAAAAATCAGCAAATAAATTGGTGGACGGTCACTTGCTTTGCACATTGGTGGGCATCACCGGCATCAGTACCGTTTGCATGATTGTTTACCCTGGATTGTTATTAATGTTGGGACTTGACTCCTACCAAATGGGTTTATTTCTCGGCGCAAGTATTCACGATGTCGCACAGGTGTTCGGTGCGGGACAGATGATTTCGCCGGAGGTTGCAGAACTTGCAACCTACACAAAAATGTTGCGCGTGGCTATGTTGATTCCGGTGGTTATGGTGTTGGCGATTATGTGTCGCACACGGGACGCCAGCGAGCGTAACTTCCACAAAATAATCCCGCCGTTTTTACTGGCATTTATTGCTTTTGTAGTGGTGGCTAACACCGGCGCTTTATCGGCACCGGCAATCGCAACGGTCAATGAGTTATCGCAGTTCTGTCTATGGCTCTCCATGGCCGCGCTTGGAGCAAAAACCAACTTGGTGGAAATGTGGCGCATGGGAAAAAGCCCGTTCCTATTATTGCTGCTGAACACGATTTTTCTGGCGGTTTTATCGTTGATATTGGTTTATAGATAAGTTGGCGATTGTAAGAGCGATTGCTGTTTTGATTTGCCAGTGAGTGGAGATGATTTCTATGTTAAATGAAGCCAGGCAAAGCACTACAGAAGCGCATGTGCTTTCCGCTCTGCGGGATTTTATTTTTCCGGTGTTTGGTGAGAGCCTCATTGATTTGGACGCGGTTCGGCGAATTCACATTGAAAATGGTCGGGTGACAATTCATTTATATTTGGCGGCAAAGGTGGCCTCACTGCACGGGCGGTTGGTGCTAATGATTCAAAACCATTTAGAAGGCGCGGGTATTCATGGCGTTCAGGTTGTTATAGATAGCGATGCATCGGATGAAGACTTCGATTTTTCCGTCGCGGACGCGCGGGTGCGAAATATCCTAATCGTGGCCTCGGGAAAAGGTGGTGTGGGCAAGTCCAGCACCGCCATGAACCTGGCGTTGGCATTGCGCGCTGAAGGCGCGTCGGTTGGCGTGTTGGATGCGGATATTTACGGTCCGAGTATGCGCACCATGCTCGGCGTGCCCGAGTCGGTAAAGCCTGTATTGGTTAATGAAAAGTACGTGGAGCCGATCAGAAAATACGGTTTGGCGACTATGTCGGTCGGGTATTTGTCCCCGGATAAAACGCCAATGATTTGGCGCGGCCCTATGGCGGTTAAGGCACTGCAGCAATTATTGGAGCAAACCTTGTGGGGTGATTTGGATTATTTGATTGTCGATATGCCACCGGGTACCGGCGATATTCACATTTCCCTTGCGCAAAAGCTGCAGCGGGCTACTGCTCTGGTGGTGACAACGCCGCAGGAGGTAGCACTTATCGATGCGCGAAAAGGTTTGGAAATGTTCAATAAAGTCGGCATCCCGGTGCTTGGTATAGTAGAAAATATGGCGACGCATGTGTGTTCGCGCTGCGGATTCGAAGAGGATATTTTTGGTGCCCACGGGGCAGCAAAAATGGCAGAGGATTATGGCGTCGCTATGCTCGGTTCCTTACCGCTTGATAAAAAAATTCGTGAGCATCTGGACAGCGGCATACCCAGCGTCGCTCGCGATCCGATGTCCGATATTTCTCAGTGCTACGCCATACTTGCGCAGCGGGTGGCCGTGGCTGCGTGGAGGGCAAAAATAACTGGCATGCAGATGCCGCATATTGAAATTGCCTAAAAGCGCAGCAAATATGACTCTTTTATTACAGTAATGTGACTGCTGATCCACGATGACGCGGTGCTGCTCATTTTATTTGAGGACGGGTTTTACGTATTTATTTATTAATGGGTTTTCAATGCTCATGACAAAAAATAAACTCTTCATTCATTAATACGAAAAATAAGATTTTCCGTCTTTGCGTGTATTTTGGTGTTTTTTTCTCCTGCTGATTTTTTCTCGCTGACTCCGCTTCAAAACACTCGTTGGAATTTAATTTTCGTTGTGCGAATTTTGCTAACTCGCTAGCAAAACGTTGTGGCAGAAAAAATAAAAACCTGAATTTCGCCAACTGAATCGCACTTTTAGCTCGACGGCATCTCTAGAATTGGGGAAATAACCCCCACATGCAACGAGCATCCGTTATGAAAAAAACACATCCAGGCGACCAGTTTCTCAGTTCCACCGAAGCGGGGCGGCGTAAATTGGTCAAGGCGATTGGCTCCGCGGTGGTGGCGGTTCCTGTAATGAGCCTGTTGGGTTGTGGTGGTGGCTCGACGGGTGGCAGCTCAAGTAGTAGCAGCTCCAGCTCGAGCAGTAGCTCCAGTAGCAGTTCGAGTTCCACTAGCAGTTCAAGCAGCAGTTCCAGCTCCAGCAGCAGTTCAAGCTCAAGTAGCAGTGGGGCACCCGTGGAAGGATGGGCGTCCGGCGGCACCGCTGCCATGTGGACGGCCTTTCCGCCAGCAAATCCGTTTACTCCTGGCAGCAGCACAACCTGCGCACCGACCGGTGATTTGCTTTTGGGTCCCTGTTTTTTCTCTCTCGATCATTTCCGTGAAGACATTTCCGACGGCGAAAAAGGAGTACCGGTCATTTTTGCGATTCAGGCCGTCAACCGTCAGTGTCGGCCATTGTCGGGTGTGATCGTCGATATCTGGCATACCAACTGTGAGGGTTTTTATTCTGCGGACAACAGCGAAGCCGAGATGAGTTCTCCAGATTGGGATGGACCGTTTTGCGCCAACGATAATCAGCGCGCTATGGCCTCTCGCTGGCATCGCGGCGCACAAATCACCAACGCCGAAGGTGTTGCCTACTTTAAATCTTGTTTTCCCGGCTGGTATGCGGGCCGTACCAACCATATCCATCTGCGCTTTGTCGAAAACGACAACACGCTGCTGGCGACGCAATTTGCATTCGAAGACGCTTTAAACAACGACATTCACGTTAATCACCCCGAATACATCGGTCGGGTCCAGGATACGCCGCTTGCGCGGGATGGCGTGTTTGGCGGCGGCTTTGGTGGTGGTTTCGGAGGCGGTGGCGGCTCGTCGGCCAATTGGGTCATGAACACCCGCCGTAATGAAGACGGCTCCATGCTCGCTTACCGGTCCGTCATTCTGGACGTGTGATCGCTTTTGACGGCGGCTTCAGGGCCGTCCGTCACCTCATAAAAAATCATCAGGTCAGGGGGAATCATGAATATATCAGCGGCTTTATTGCCCGCGGGCTGCGTGCGGCTTGCAGGTGCGGTTTTGGTAGTGGCGGCCTTGTCCGCATGTGGCGGAAATGACTCGCCATCCAGTTCATCCAGCAGCAGTTCTTCGAGCAGTTCATCGAGCTCTACTACATCATCATCGTCTTCCAGTTCTAGTTCATCGTCTTCTTCGAGCAGTTCTACGGGTATGGTCCACGCCCATGATCATTGTGTAGATGGATTTGATCCGCATCCGACTAATGGGTCGCTGCCGGATCGGTTTGCCGAATACACAGAAAACGGACAAACCGACGCGACTTTGCGCCCAGAAATTATCGCCTGGATGGACTCTCACGCTTGGCAGGAAAGCCATTTTTTCTGGCACCAGGTGCGCCGATGTTCGCCCGGCGGTGGTGGCTTTGGCGGGGGCTTTGGTGGCGGTGGTAATGGCGGCGTCGATCCGTGTTCCTTCACCGATATGAAACCCGAGCAGAATGAATGCGCCGGTCCGCAGGATGGTTATGAATTTCTGGTGATGCATCGCCATATGATTCATACCCTGAAGCAGCTGTGGCCCAGCATGCAGGATCAGTTTGATGGTTGGGACAAGTTCCCAGCGCAGACGGATTACCCGGATATTCTCCGTCAGTACTTCCGGCCCTGGGCTAGCGGCGTTTTATCCGATGCGGCAAGTGCGGACCGCATTGATCAGATGACCCGAGAAGAGGTGCTGGCCATATGGCCCACCGAAGGCCATTTTGGTCAATGGATTCAGTGCGGCACTCTACAGGGCGGTCTGGGTTTGAATGGCCTGCACGGCGCGCTGCACTTCAATGCCTATCCGCCGAACAATCAGGCTCACAGCGTCGCTAATCAACGTCGCAATCTCGACTCTTATACCTTCTGGAAACTGCATGGCTGGATCGACTTGGTATGGGAGAAATATCGCAATAAAGTCGGTTTGACGCCGGATGAACCCAAGCTGCAGGCGGAATTAATCAAGCAGTGTCAGGAGCACCACTTTTGGGCCGAGCAGATTGACCCTAGCCTGGCGCAACCCGATCCCAACGAGGGTCCTGAAGAATCCGGTTATTTTCACGAAATGGTGCGCCCAGCACTGGAGCAGGGCGGTTGTACCGGCTGTCATGGGCCGGGAGAGTCCGCCGGGTTGCGCCTGGGTTACGAGGTGTCGTCAGCGGAGATTGTTCAGCGTTTGGTTAATGTCGACGCGCGCAATGTGCAAAACACCAAACTGGTGGTGCCCGGCAACCCGGATGCCAGCTGGTTATATCAAAAGGCCTCCGGCGCCAGCCAAAGCGCAAGTGTCACCTGTAACCAGTCCGCTGCGTCTACCTGTAAGCAGCCGATGCCGGGGATGAGCGAAGTGGGTTTGAGTGCATTGCGCCAGTGGATATTGGACGGCGCGCCGGCTCCCACTTCGCAACCTTAATGCGATAGCCACCTGTCGACGCCAGGTGGCTATCTTTCTCTGCTCGAATTAGGTGAGGTGAAAAATGAAAACGCTGGCTGCAATTTTTTTTCTTCTGCTTACAGGCGCGGTTGGTGCGGCACAAGAGTCGATGGAATTATTGAGAGATGGTGTGATTGTCGCTGGTGAGCTGAACCCGGGTTTTCACGGTCGAGCCGCGAACATTGAGGCCAAAATTTTGGAAATCAAAACGTCGCCGGACAACACCCAGGTGCTCAAACTCGCGCTGCCGCAAAAAGATATAAAGCCGATTTGGGCCACGACTTTTGTTCCTCTTGCAAAAGATGAAGTCAAGATCGGTGATACCTTGCTCTTCAAGGGTTACATCGCCACCACTAACTCTGTAGATCCAAGTGGCAGGCTGGGGGTATTGGTAGAAGATAGCGCCGCGGTATTGCGCGCGCGTACTATCGAAACGCCTACACGTANNACATTTAACCGGGGCATATTGTGTTTTGCCGCGCGGCGTCCAGGCACAAAAGTCGGTACACTGCGCAGGCTTCTAGTCCTCACACCAATATGCATATAACGATAAGCCGGGCGCGGGTTAAAGCAGCGCAAATGGTCTGCGGATTGAAGTCTCTTTTGTTTGATCTACAGGCGGACATCATGAAAATCAATAAGCCAGCTTCAATCTCATTCAGCATCAAGAAAATCATTGCTCTGGGGCTAATTTCTGCGGCACTGGTTGCCTGCGGTGGAAACGGATCCAGTTCTGGAAATTCCAGCAGCTCCAGCTCATCCAGCAGTTCCAGTTCCTCGAATAGTTCCAGTTCTTCAAATAGCTCTAGTTCTTCAAATAGCTCCAGCAGTTCATCGTCGAGCTCATCAAGCAGCTCCTCTTCCAGCTCGTCAAGTTCCTCAAGTTCGTCCTCAAGCTCTGGTGGAGACAACGTCGTATTGTTCGCGGTGAATGCTGGCGGATTAGCCTATGCAGCGAAAGACGGCACCATGTACTCCTACGACCGCTATTTCGTGGGTGGGTCGGAAGGAAGCGCAACGGACCCGATCGCGCAGACCGAGGATGACACTCTGTATCAAAGCGAACGCTGGGGCACTTTCAGCTATCACTTCCCGGTAAAAGCGGGAACCTACGATGTCGATTTGCATATGGTGGAGGCATGGTACGGTCCGGCACAGGCAGGCAGTCGGGTCTTTAATGTCGAAGTCGAAGGCGAGACCTTGGTGCAAGGTTTCAACCCGCTGACGGCGGGGCATGATACAGCGCAGGTCGTCAAACTTAACGATATCGAAGTCACGGATGGTGAACTGACCTTAGATTTCGCCGCGTCAATGAATGAAGCAAATGTTGCCGCCATCGTGGTTCGCGGTCTTGAAGGCAATGCTGAAGAGGGTGACCCAACCGTAACGGAGGGCACAGTCGGTGACGATCCAGTTCCTGCGGATTGCTCTGGCGCTGGGATGGCGGGCGCAAACGATTTTGTCTTGTTTGACGGCGGCAAATTCAGCCCCGGTGCGGGCGAAATTGAGCTGCACGGTAAGTGGTCCACCTTCAATGTTTGGAATGATGCAATGGGACTTTCCATTATCGACGCCGGCACGGGCTCTGCATTGAAATTCGGCAACGCCGGTATATATCAGGGTTTCAAAATTGCACCTCCTAAAGTCGGTGGTGCGCTCAGGCCATTTAAGATTGAAGGCATGGATATTTGGATGCAGATGCAGCAGGGCGCGGCGAGTAATCAGCAAGTGACCTTTGGAATGCGCATTACTTTCCCCGGCGAGCAACAAAATCAGGGTGGTGATCCGAGCACCACTTGGATGTACGACGCCAGTAAGCAAGATGCCGGTATCAGCAACGTTGCGACGGTACCCAAAACCTGCACATTGGTTCGTCTGAAAACACCAGCAACTTGGGACACAGCATCCGAAGTTGCAGATAGATTTATTTTTGAAACCAAATCAAATTTATCTGCATCTGATGGTATTTTGATTCGTCGAATCGTGCTGAAAGGCGTGCAGTTCGCGGATTAATTCCCTCTCTCGCCTTGCCCCGTTTGCGGGCAAGGCTCTTTTTTCTTCTGAATTATATTTCCCTCTGAGTTATCTTTTCCCTCTGCGTTATCCTTTCGCTCCGAATATAGCCTGGCACTTTTGATCTTCTAATAATGATTGTAAATTGGCCGAAATAAAATTTGCCGTATCGCCCTAGCGTTGGATTTGTGCGCGGTGGCTTCGTTAAACAGTTTCGTAAATATATGGATTGCTGAAAATAAAAAACCCGCGACCTTTCGATCGCGGGTTTTTGCTTTTGGCCGTCTTGGAAGGTGGTTTACATGACCAGCCTTTTGCGACGACAACAGCGCCTTAATTAACGAATATGGCGGTTGATAATGTTTTCGTAAAGTTCCTGACGTCCAGAAGTTTGTGTCGGCTCGCCATTTTTGTTGCCGATTTCCGCCAGTTGCTCAAGCGTCAATTTGCCAGTTTCAAATTCTGCGCCTTTGCCGCTATCGAAAGTCGCATAACGCTCTTTGCGCATTTTTTCCAGCGGAGAATTGCGCAATAAGTCATCGGCGATCATCAGTGAGCGGGCAAAAGTATCCATCCCGCCGATGTGACCGTAGAACAAATCGATTGGGTCGGAGGAGTTGCGGCGAGCTTTTGCGTCGAAGTTGACTCCGCCACCTTGCAGGCCGCCGCTACGCAGCAGAACCAACATCATTTCCACGGTTTCGTTGATGTTGTATGGGAATTGGTCGGTATCCCAAGCGTTCTGATAGTCACCGCGGTTTGCGTCGATGCTGCCTAGCATGCCGGCGTTCGCCGCTGCCTGCATATCGTGACACATGGTATGGCCGGCCAGAGTGGCGTGGTTAGTTTCCAAGTTCAATTTGAAATCTTTATCCAGGCCGTGATAGCGCAAGAAGCCGATGACAGTTTCGGCGTCGAAATCATATTGGTGCTTGGATGGCTCCATTGGCTTAGGTTCAATGAAGAATGTACCTTTGAAGCCTTGACCACGAGCGTAATCACGAGCCAAAGTCAGGAAGCGAGCCAAATGCTCCTGTTCACGCTTCATGTCGGTATTCAGCAGGCTCATGTAACCTTCACGACCACCCCAAAACACATAGTTTTCGCCGTTCAAAGCAATGGTTGCATCCAGGGCATCTTTCAATTGCGCGCCGGCATAAGCGACAACGTTGAAATCTGGGTTAGTGGAAGCACCATTCATATAGCGCGGATTAGAGAACAGGTTCGCTGTACCCCACAGCAACTTAACGCCGGACTGCTTCATCTTCTCTTTAGCGCGTTCAACAACAGTGAACAGACGCTCTTGGGTTTCGTGGCGGCTCGCGCCTTCTTCTACCAAGTCGATGTCGTGGAAACAGTAATACGGAGTGCCAATTTTTGTGAAAAACTCAAAAGCTGCGTCCATTTTTTTATAGGCGCGAGTGATGGCGTCAGCGCCTTCATTCCACTCGCGACGTTGAGTGCCCGGGCCAAAAGGATCAGCGCCAGTGCCGCAGAAGCTGTGCCAGTAACAGGTGGCGAATTTGAAATGCTCTTCCATGCTTTTGCCAGCGACAACGCGCTTGGCATCGTAATATCTAAAGGCGAGTGGGTTGTCAGACTCAGGGCCTTCATAGGCAATTTTGCCCACGCCTTTAAAATATTCATGATCTCCAATTACTATGTTCATCGTGTGTTACCTTTTGTTAATGACACAAACGTCGTTTGATACATGTGTTCCTGGTGGGGGCTGGGGTTATACAGAAGTCACTAGCCGAACTCCCATACGAGCCGTAAAACTGTCGTCCGCTGGCAGCGTAATCAATCCGTCACCTGTATTAAAGGCATCAATGCCACAGCTGACGGGTTCGATGGCGACGGATTGGCGATCCGGCGCAGTACATACCTGAATGAAATTAAAAGCGCGCGTTCCTGTTTGTTGCCACATCTCCACGCCTAACTTACGTTTCTCAGACCATAAAATCACAGAGACGGTTTCCCTCTGCGAACTTTGCTGAACGGCGAAACAATCATCCAAGGCGATACCGTTCAACGAATGCAGTTGGTCAAAGGTGGGATCATCCGGCCGATCGCCAGTTGGCAGTAAGCGAGAATCCACCGCCAGGCGATTAACTTTCGGCAGTTTCAGCTGCAGCTCATCCAGGGGCTGCGACAGACTGAACCAGGGATGCCAGCCGATTCCTACCGGAATGGGCGCGTGATGGTGGTTATGCACCGTGATTTCCGTTTCTAAAGAAGAATCGGCATTCAGGCGATAACGGATAGTAACGTCAACCGGAAACGGATAACCCTTTTCCTCACCTTTATAGGTGTATGTGAGTTTCGCTTCGCTGGCGTTTTCACCATTGGTTATTTCCACTTTTGGCTTTAAATGATGTAGCAGCCCGTGGAGCGCATTATGGCGTGACGTTTCATTGATTGGGAGCTGATAGTCCTTCCCCTCAAAGCGATACCGGCCATCGCGCAGGCGATTGACCACCGGAAAAATGGGGATACCGCGAAAATATTTGTCGGTCTCCATCGCGTTCCGGTCAGGCAGGCCGGCGATAACATCCATCGGCCCTTGGTCGGTTGCGAATTGCAGGCGGTTGGTCAAACCGCCAAATTCCGGTACCAGCTCCAGCAGGCAGCCGTTATTGGTGCGCAAGGTGTGCGCGGTGTAATCCAGTGTCGTCATATAAAATTAAACGGTACTCGGTACCATTTCGCTCCATTTTTGGTACGCGGCCCGGTATTGGTCCTGCAGCTGTGGGTTTGGTTCTATCCGCTCAATAAGAGCGAGGCCACCGAAGGCTTCCTCTTCGGAGCGGTAGTAACCACAACCCAATGCCGCGCCACGTGCCGCACCTTCTGCACCATCGGTTTCATAGAGCTCGATAGTACTGCCGGTGGTATTGGCGAATGCTTGAGTGAAGACGTCGCTTAAAAACATGTTGCCGCGAGCCGCCCGCACCATGTCGCATCGGCCACCCAGTTCCTTGATAACGTCAAAGCCGCGGTTGAGCGCGAATACAATACCTTCCTGAGCTGCGCGGACGAGATGTCCAAGAGAGTGGCGATTGAGGTCAATGTTGCGAATGTGAGCGCCCGGCGTTTTGTTCTGGAACATGCGCTCCGCGCCGTTACCGAAAGGCACAAACTGTAAGCCATCACTGCCGATAGCGACTTGGGATGCGAGCTGATTCAGCATTCCATAATCCAAAGGCGCGCCATTGGCAGAAAGAATTTGACGCAGCCAGCTGTAAGCGCGACCTGTACCGTTAACGCATAAGAGTACGCCATTGCGAGGCTGTGACGTCTTATGAGTGACATGCAGGAATGTGTTGACGCGCCCGGCCTTATCGGTGATGGGTTGATCCGTTACCGCATAAATAACTCCGGAAGTACCGGCATTCGCGGCGATCTCGCCGGGGCGGAGAACATTGAGACTGAAGGCATTATTGGGCTGGTCACCCGCACGGTAGCTGATGGGGATTCCGGCGGAAATGCCAAGTTCCTCGGCCGCTTTGGCTCCAACCTGCAAGGTGCCGCCGATGTTAGGCTCGATAGAAGGGATGAAATCCGGTGAGAATTGCCAGTGATCCATCAGACGATGGGCCGGGGTCGACTCTTTAAAGTCCCAGAGAATACCCTCAGACAAACCGCCAGCACTGGTAGATGTCTCGCCGGAGAGCTTCAGCGCGATGTAATCACCTGGCAGTAGAATTTTGTGAATCTGGCGATAGATTTCGGGTTCATTCTCTTGAACCCAGCGAAGCTTTGATGCAGTGAAATTGCCGGGGGAATTCAGCAGGTTGGCGAAGCAATAATCGCCGCCTAGCGACTGAAGCGCTTTGTCGCCAATCTCTACAGCGCGACTGTCACACCAGATGATTGCTGGACGTAAGACTTCATGATTTTTGTCCACAATCACCAAGCCATGCATCTGGTAGGTGATGCCTACGGCGGTGATGTCTTTAGGCGAAAAACCTCCTTTTCGCCACAACTCCTGACAGCCGAGTGTTACACACTGCCACCAAGTGGACGGATCCTGTTCTGCCCAGTTTTTTTGTGGGCTGGCGATTTCCAGCTCCACTGCCGGATACTGCGCAGAGGCAGCTGAGCGTCCGGTCGCGCCATTTAGCACGGAAAGTTTGACAGATGAGCTGCCAATGTCGATGCCTAGAAAATACATATAAGGCTCTTTATTTGCGATGGAAATGAAGTGAGAGTGTACGCAGCCCACGAATAGCCGAAGGAGCATAGTGGGGAGGCGTACACCTGGGCTACAGGCTTTTTAACCCGGTCTGTGCGTATTTTTAACACTTTAGCGGGTGCGTTAAAAGCGCACCAGACCGGGGTTAAACCGAAGGTTGTTAGGCGCCGACTTAGACCGGAAGCTTGGGTTACGGTGGATTTACAGAACTGAATTTTCCGAGATTTTACCCTGTGCTTGCTTTTAGCAGGCCGAATTTCATTCGCTGATTTTCGCGGAAACGGCTCGGCGTCAGTTTTTTGTTCTCCAAAAATTTACGATTGAAATGAGAAATGTTCGCATAGCCGCAGCTCAGCGCTATGTCGAGTATGTCCCGATCAGTTGTTGCCAGAAGATGGCAGGCTTCGGTAATCCGCACTTCATTAACAAATGAAACGAAGGTTCTTCCGGTTTGGGCGCGGAAGAAGCGGGAAAAACTCTGCGGCGCCATGTTTACCAATTTCGCCACATCAGGTTGTTTGATCTCCTCATGGAGATGATTTTTTACGTAGTTGATTGCGTTAGTTAGACGATCCACGCCTCTAACGGATTGCTCCACGACATAATCGTCGCTCGCTAGGGCTTCCTGTTCGCATTGGCTCAACGCCTGAAAAAGCAAAAGAAAGTGCGCGATACGGGCCAGGCCCGAATGGTTGCGGACGTTCTCCAGCCACTGACGTGCCTCACCAAGGTTCTCCTGGGAGAATAAGAGCGCGCGTCGCGTCGCGGTCAGTAAAGTTTTGATCGCCCGGGCTTCTGGAATGCTATAAAAAGTTTCTCCCAGAAAAAGCGGGTCGAACTGCACCACCAACATTTCATTTTCTTTCTGCTGATCATCACTGATCCAGCAGTGCGGAATATTGGGTCCGATGAGGAGTAAATCACCAGGGTAAAAGGTGCCGATATGATCCCCAATGAAGCGTTTGCCACTGCCTTTTAATATCAGGGAAATTTCGTATTGGGGGTGAAAGTGCCAGGTATGATTACTCTGGAATGCGGGACATGAATATTGCAGAACCCGAATGGACTCATCGGCTTCAAGTTGTACATTTTCGAACGCGGGTTTTTCCATAACGTAACAGCTAACTTGAGACGGTTGATCTTATAGTCTTTTTGCGCTTCCCAAGCGAAATGACAGCATCTCCTATGTCGCGTCGGCATTGAGGCATTTTTTGCCTCACTCACGGCACGGATCGTGGCAGTCTATCACTGGCTTTTGTCTCATGCCATGCGCATTTACTCACAAATTTCGCATAAAAATCGATGGGGACGGTTAAAAAAATACAATGGACTGGTTAACCTAGCTGGTGGCGCCGACTTCTGTAGGTGTTAGTCTCATTTTTCTGGCGCACACAATAAAATAAGCAAAATGAGCCTTCATTATTTCAATAACGAAAGAATGGCCGTTTTTAATCGTAAAACGCAATATGAGTCTTCTCTGATCTCGCGTTCGATTATCCTCGTCCGACACACCATCTATATCGTTCTGTTGCTGACCTGCAGCTCGCAGGTTTTTGCACTTGGCGAGCCCTTATACGTCACGGAAACGCCCTCGAAAGGAAGCCTGACTATTGTTGGTCCTGACAATAAGGCCAATATTTTTGTTTCCGAAAGTGATTATTCTGGCGTAATTCGCGCAGCGGGCGACCTGGTGCTAGACATCCACCGAGTGTCCTCCTATCAGCCAAAATTGGTTCGGCAAAATGCTGACATAGCCCCTTCCGCAATTATTATCGGCACGCTCGGTCTCGGCGGGTTGGTGGATGACCTAGTGAAAGCCGGGGCGGTGGATGTGTCGGAAATTGCTGGCCGGTGGGATGGATTTCATATCCAGTTGGTGGATAACCCTCTACCTAACGTCAAGCGTGCGTTATTGATTATCGGTGCAGACAAGCGCGGCACGATGTATGGCATTTATGATCTGTCTGAGCAAATCGGTGTTTCTCCTTGGTACTACTGGGCAGATGTTCCCCCAGTACGTAAGCAACAAATCTATATAAAAGCGGGTACGCACAAACAGGACGCACCGACCGTCCGCTATCGCGGCATTTTCCTAAATGATGAAGCGCCTGCACTCACCGGATGGGTGAAGGCAAACCATGGCAATTACAACCACGAGTTTTACGCAAAAGTTTTTGAGCTGATGCTGCGCTTGAAAGCGAATTATCTCTGGCCGGCAATGTGGAACAACGCTTTCAATGACGACGATCCAAAAAATCAGGCTCTAGCAGACGAATACGGCATTGTGATGGGTACGTCCCACCACGAGCCGATGATGCGTGCAGATAAAGAGTGGAACCGCTACGGCGAGGGAGAGTGGGAGTACTCCACTAACCGGAAAAATATCTACAAGTTTTGGCAGGACGGTGCTCAGAGAGCTAAGCCTTACGAAAGCCTTTTCACCATGGGGATGCGCGGCCAAGAGGACGCCCCTATGAGTGAAGGAGAAAATATCGAATTGCTGGAGCAGATCGTGCGCGATCAGCGCCAGATTTTGTCCGAAACATTCGACATTCCCGTCTCAAGCGTTCCGCAGGTGTGGTGTCTTTATAAAGAGGTACAGGCCTATTACGAAAAAGGTATGCGTGTTCCTGATGATATTACGTTGCTGTGGAGCGATGATAATTGGGGCAACTTGCGCCGGCTGCCAACTCCAGAAGAGCGCAAGCGCAGTGGTGGGGCGGGGATTTATTATCACTTTGATTATGTTGGCGGACCGCGCTCATATCGATGGATCAATACAGTTCCCATCGCCAAAATTTGGGAGCAAATGAATCTCGCCTACCATCACGGTGCTAATCGAATCTGGATCACCAATGTTGGTGATCTCAAGCCGATGGAATTTCCCACCGAATTTTTTCTGCGTATGGCGTGGAACCCGGAGCGCTGGCCGAAAGAGCGTTTGCAGGAGTTCGGTCAACTTTGGGCAGCGCGTGAATTTGGGACGCAATATGCAGAGCGCATAGAAGCATTAATTACCGGTTATACCCGTCATAACGGGCGACGCAAGCCGGAATTAATGTCGCCGGAAACCTACAGTGTTCTGCACTATGATGAGGCGGAGCGGGTATTGGCGGAGCTGCAGAAACTAACCGATGACGCTGAGCAACTTTATACAGAAATTCCTCAGGAAAAACGCGACGCTTTTTTTCAACTGGTGATGCATCCAGTGCTCGCCACAGCCAATATCACCCGTCTCAATATCGCGGTAGCCAAAAACCGTCTTTACGCAAATCAGGGTCGCAATACAGCGGATCAATATCGGCAGAGGGCCAAAGAATTTTTTCAGCAGGATAAAAAGCTGAAGGAGCGCTATCACAGCATCAACGATGGCAAGTGGCGGCACTTTATGGATCAGCCGCACATCGGTTACACCAACTGGCAAAATCCCGAAGGTGATCAGATGCCGGTGGTGTATGAATATATTCCCGGTGACTACGCGGAAATGGGCATAGCTTTGGAAGGCATTGCCGAGGCATGGCCGGCCGCAGTGTCGGGAGAGTGGCCGCACAAAGGTAAACATGAATTCCGCTTCGATTTTTTCGGTAAGCAAAACCGCGAATTGGTGATGTTTAACCGTGGGCGCCTACCGTATGATTTTACTGCAACGGCTGATCCGTGGATCCGGCTCAGTGCGGATAAAGGCAACGTGAAAACCGAAGTGCCCGTCAGTGTGAGCATCGACTGGCAAAAGCTTCCGGAGGGCGTGAGCAAGGGCGCGATCGTGATTCGTGGCACTGGCTGGCAAAGCGCCAAAATAGAGGTGACGGCCAACAAACCTACAGCCAAATTGCATCGCCAGGCCAAGGGCTATATCGAAGCGGACGGCTATATCGCGATAGAAGCGGCGAACTTTGCCACAAGCAAAAGAATAGACGGCTTCGAATGGCAAGAAATTCCCAATCACGGCAGAACCAACAGCTCGATCTCTCCGTATCCAATTGCCGATTTCAGTTTTTTAGATCTGACAAATGCACCCTACGTCGAATATCCGCTGACTTTTGTTTCCGAGGGCGAGGTAGAACTGCATATTGTATTAGCACCGAGCTTGCCATTCGTTCCAGGTCGAGGCTTGCGTTATGCGGTAGCCATAGGTGGCGAGAAACCTCAGGTTGTCGACTTTTTGGCAGATTTTAACGATACCGATGCCCGCTGGGAGCGAACCGTTGAGGACGGCGTCCGCATCGGCCGTAGTCAACACAGGATAAAACGCCCAGGGCCTACTACACTGAAACTATTTATGGTGGACTCCGGCGTGACCGTGCAGCGATTGTTGTTTGACACTGGCGGTTTGCGGCCCAGTTATCTGGGGCCGCCGCAGAGTCCTTATAGGTAACAACCGTACTTTTAAGTCTCGGCCGTTTGCACTTAACAGCAAATAGACCCAAGCACCAAACGACGTATTAATAATTAATAAGAAAGTCAGCCGACTGAAGCCGGCGACAACGTCAGGCACTGCTTTTTTAACCGGGTGGGTGCGTGCTAATTGTTGGAGCGGTCATCATTTGATGAATGCTTATTCGCTCAAAAATAATTCCCGATAATCGCAACTTTTTTGTTACGGCAAATTGCGCAGCCGGTGCTAGGCTGAATTAATCAACGTTTGGCGATGGATGTCGCTAAAGCATGGTTTATGCAATTTCGTTATTGCCATAGGAAGAAAAATTCAAAACACGAATAACCAACGTATTTTTATCAGACATTTCAAAGACACAATAAGAACACGCACTTTAATCACAAAGCTATTCGGAGACGCTATGTCAATCTTTAAATCCAAGAGCGTAATTCTATGCTCACTGATCGGCGGCCTTGCGGTGCTATCGGGATGTTCCGATAACGATCCCGCAGATGTTTCCTTTGAACAAATCGATACCACAGGCGTTCCTGCCAATATCATTCCTAATGCTGATTTGTCTCAAAGCGACTCCGAATGGACCGGCTGGAGTGCGGAGGTTGGTGAAACCGATGGCGCTGTGTCGGCGTCATTTGACCTGGCACCCACTTTGGGTGAGGGCGGCAACAGTCTGCAGACATCTGTTGCGAATGTGGAAGTGGAAGCCGAACCTGGTGATATATATGCAGGACCATCTGCTGTGACCGTAAAACCAGGCCAAGCCTATGGTGTGGCGGCCTATGTACAAGGGCCAACGTGCGGGCTGACAAGGTTTATCGTAAACCCCGTAGGCAATACTAATCCTGAGAACTATCTAGCAGAGGAAAATATTTTTCTCACCGGCGAGCCGCAGATGGTCGAATTTCATTTTCAGGCTCCTGCAAATGTCTCCAGTGTGGATATGCCAGTGCAAATGGGCTTTGCCGATAATATTGGAGGCGAGTTTTATATAGACCGGATGGTCGCCATGCCCGTTCCGAGGTTGCCCCCACGGCGAGAGAATAACGTTGCCAATAACTCCGACTTCGAAGAGAGCGACACGGCAATTAATGTTAACGGGTCTTGGGCTCAGTCAGGAGCGGGCGTTACCTTTACGATTGACAAAGAGCACGTCCAAAATGGCAACAACTCGGTCAAGATCGTTTTTGATAGTACCGTTGGCAGCGGTGATGCATGGGCGATTGAGGCTGGTCCCGTCGGTGTAGAAGTTGTTCCTGGTTGGACGTATGTTTTCTCTGCATGGATTAGAGGGTCTCCAGGAGCAAAGGCGAATTTTCTGGTACAGAATCCGACGGAATATAATACCTACGGAGACCAGGAAGTCATTGTAACTTCTGAATGGCAAGAGGTTCGTTTTGAGGTCGAAATTACGGACACCGAGGTGGTCCGTTTGTATACCCAATATAATTTCCCCGAAAATCAATCCAAAACGATTTATATCGACAATATCAAGTTGATACCGCCAGATACATGTCCATATGCGCCCCCCGCAGCGGATGCTGTGAGCGGAAATGAAGTGCTGTTTGAATATAATCACGTAACGAATGAAAGTCTTGAAGATGAACTTCTCGAAATATCGGGATGGGAAACTTCTACGCAAAACGGCGCTGTCGCGCAATTCGATATGCAGGTGGTTCTGGGTGACTTCAATAGAACACTCGTTAATAAAGGCAACCAGTCTCTAAAAACGTCCATTACTACCACCACAGCTAATCCACATGACATACAGGCTGGTCCGGCTGATATTTATGTAACACCGGGACAAACTTATATTTACTCTGGATTCGCCAGAGGAGCGGTAGGAGCAAAAGCTCAATTTACGTCTTCGTTGTTAGGCGCACCCACGCTCCCAATGGAACAACTGGTCGTGACATTTAATAATGTTTGGCAGCAGGTCAGCTTTGACTTCACGGTGCCAGACAATGCGCCAACATTGACAGCCGAAGAGCTTGAAGAAGCTGGCTTCCCCGATGACGCCCTCGTTTCTCGTCTGAATATGACAGTCAATATGAGCTATGCGGAAAATGAGGGCAAAGCCATTTTTCTTGATGATTTTGTCCTGCTGCCGAACCCGGTCCGTAACGGCGATTTGGAAGACAGTACAACGACCGCTGAAGGGTGGGATTGGATTGCACCGGAAGATCTTGCAACTGTCGCTTTGGATACCAACGTTGCGCACAGCGGGAATAATTCATTGAAAGTTAGCTTTAGCGGAAATGCGACCAATTTAGCGGACCCTAAAGTACCGACTTCTTTCATCATCCAACCAGATGATGTGCAGGTCGGGGTTGAAAATATTCCGGTGTTTGGTGGACGCCGATATTTCGTCTCGGCGCGCGTCAATGGCGAGGCAGGCAGTCGCTTAAAGCTTACGGTTAGTTCAGCAGATGGATCGAAAGAGTTGGCGTCGTCGGCTGGTGGCGCAACTGGCGTGGAATTGGCCGGTGGATGGCAGGAAATTACGTTCGCAGCCAATGTGCCGGAAGGTACGGAAGCGGTAAACCTGATCGCAGAAATGGGTTATCCGACTAATGCGCTGAGAACCATTAATCTGGACAGCTTTAAATTGGTATCACAAATTCCTCCAGTAAAGGCGAAAGCCAATCTTGTAAACGATAGTGGCTTTGAAACCGGCAATTCAGAAGGCTGGAGCGGCAATGGCGCCGCGATTGCAGCAGTAGACACTGCAGGTGCGGCTTACTCGGGCCGTTACGGTCTACACGTTACAGAAAGGGCTGCTACATGGGCATCCGCACAATATGACTTGACGGAGGTTGGGCTTGAGCCCGGTAGCCATTATTTTGCGTCTGCCTGGGTAAAAGTCGACGGTAACGCAAGCGACGTTTTAGGCTTGACACTACAAATTAATTATGAGGGTGACGGTTCCGATACTGACTATATTGGCATTACCAACTCTGGCGGAGCCGATACTTTGGATTGGACCCGGCTGAGCAGCGTATTTACCTTTGCTCCAGATGAAGGCAAAACGGTTACCGGTGTCAGGATCTATATAGAGGCCAGTCAACAAGCGACGAACTATTACATTGATGATCTCTTCGTTACCAAGGTATTTAACATAAATGGAGGTTTTGAATCCGGCGACATTACTGGATGGCAGGCTGCCGGCGCGTCAGTAACTGCGGCTATGACGGATGTGCGCTCGGGAACCTACGCGGCGCATGTGACGGGACGAACTGAGAGCTGGAACTCTGCGCAATACGATATGAGAGACATAGGTCTGGTAGCAGGACGTACCTACTTAATCTCGGCGTGGGTGAAAACTGACGGCGCGACTGCAGAAAATATAAAAATGACGATGGAGTATGTTGATGCTGGAGAAAGCCCGCAGTACCGCACTCTTGCTCAGTCATCCGAAACTCTGGAGTGGATGCAGCTTAGCAACACGTACACACACCTTCCTGAAGGTGATATCAGCACGCTGAAGGTCTATTTCGAGGCAGATAGTGCGACAGGCTCGTATTTTATCGATGACTTGATTATCACTGAGTACGTGCCGCCAATATCCGTGATTACCAATGGGGATCTGGAGCTTGGCAACGTGGAGGGATGGGTGCCGAGTGGCGCGACCTTGGCTATGGCCAACTGGCCCGAAGGTGGCGCACATGCTGGTTTCTTTGGCTTACGCGTCGCGGACAGAACCATGAATTGGAATTCCGCTCAGTATCCCCTGTTGGAGCTTGGGCTAGAAAGCGGAACGTCCTATCAAGCGTCCGTATGGGTCAAGATCGCCAGCGAAACCGCCGCGTCGGATACATTGAGTATGACCTTGTTGCTCAATGATGGCCGTGCAAATCCCTATATAAATGTTGCTTCCGCCACCGTTACTTCAGATGGTTGGACCCAGCTCGTCGGGACGTTTGATTACGTACCGACAGGAGACGTCTCGGATTTACGTTTGTATATCGAAGCTGCAGGTGCCACGACAAGTTATTTTATTGATGACCTGGTCGTTGCTCCCAATTTTGCCGTTAACGGAGGATTGGAAGCCAGCTCAACAGCAACGACTGGTTGGAATGGCGCAGGGGCCACTATTTCGCTGGATACTTCCAATGTACGTTTCGGTGAGCGATCTCTTTTCGTAAGTGGCCGAACTGAAAATTGGAATTCTGCCCAATTCGATTTGACCACCAGTGGCATAGAACCCGGCAAAACTTACGAAATCTCCGCCTGGGTCAAAATTGAAGGGGATACTGCCGATCTCATCAAAATGACATTGGAGTCGAGGCTTGCAGAAGCAACAATGTCGACCTACACCTTGCTGGATAATGCCTCCGATACTGCGGATTGGGTGAAGCTCAGCGTAATTTATCCGTTTCAATATGAAGAAATGCCGCCGATTTTTAAGGTGTATTTCGAAGCGGAAGGTGCAACGAGTTCCTATTACATCGATGGGCTGATTGTCACTGAAATGAACGAAGTCTATACGCATTGAGTTGCTTCGAACGGCTTATTCACAGTCACCTTTTGAATTATCGAGAATACTTATGGCACAGAAAATAATGAAGCTGCGTAGTAAGACTGGAATCTCCACCTACTCATCAACAGCGGTTTTGTTGAGCGCTCTGTTTGCTCATCATGCCTATGCGCAGGGCGCGGACTCCGCGGCGGAAGGTGATAAAGCGCCTGCTGCAGTGGAAGAGGTGGTGGTATATGGCATCAAACAATCTTTGAAAAATGCGCAGGATCTCAAGCGAGATTCGGCAACGGTAATTGATGCGATTACCGCATCTGACATTACATCGCTACCGGATAAATCGGTGGTGGATGCGCTGACGCGGGTTCCGGGTGTTACGGTGGAGGTATTTGAGGCCACTGATGATCCGGAACATTTCGGTGCGGAAGGTAGTAGAGCATTGATTCGCGGTTTGGATCGCACACTGACTCAATTTAATGGGCGCACCTCTTTTAGTGCGACCCCATGGGGAGCTGTGGATTTATCGCATATTCCATCGGAGTTGGTGGGCGCCATCGAGGTGCAGAAAAACCAGACGGCCTCAATGATCGAAGGCGGAATTGCCGGTACCATGAACGTAATTACCCGCAAAGCATTTGACAGCCCCGATATGCAGTTGGGCGGGGCGATAAAAGGCGATTACGGTGATCTTGTCGAGAAGTGGTCTCCTAGCCTGTCCGGTCTATTTAGCAATCGCTGGGAAACGGATGCAGGTGAACTTGGATTTTTAATGTCGATGGCATGGAGCGAAACGAACGCCGCTTCACAGTCCGTAGGTACCCATAACTTTTACGAAAAAAGTACTCGAAACACGACTGGCGATCCGGGATCGGAATTGTTCCCTGGCGTGGGTAATGCATTACCGGGCGCCGCTGCTGGCGACGTTTACTGGTTGCCCCCGTCCGTTCAGGTGCGATCCAAAGAAGATTCTAACGAACGTCTAGGCTTTGTGTCGTCTTTGCAATGGCGTAACCCTGCTGAGAATTTTCTGGCAACCTTGGAATTTATTCATTCTGATAATAAATCTGTTTGGACCGAGCGCCTAGTTCAAAACAAGGATCAACTTGGTGATCAGTTCGCCAACGCAAATATTGTGGATTTGTTGGAGATTCCAGGCATTTCCGGGATAAATGAAAGTTTTGACCCCGCGACTGGTTTGTTCACCCATGGTGTTTTGTCCGGTAATGATACCGCCACATATGGATACGCTCCAGAAACGCGATATCACGATGAAGAGACTTATGTAAATGACATCAGCCTCGACATTGAGTGGAATGTAAGCGATAACTTGACCATTAACAGCGATGTTCAATTCGTGGACTCTGGGCAGGTCATGTTTGACCATACAATTCATAGCTATTTTGAAAGTGATGTCTGGATGGACCTGCGCAGCGCCGATAACCCCCAAGTGGGTTTTCTTGGTCGTGATTTTCATATGCTAACTCCGGCGGAAGTGGCATTAGGCCATCAAGGCACGGTGTTTGAAGACGCGAATGGAAATTTTTGGGGTGGTGATATTACTTCAATCACAGACCCCGCCAATATCCATACGCGTTCGGCGATGGATNNTCACAATACCGACAGCTCCGGCAAAGACTTCGCTTTTGCTCTGGATGCGGATTATGAATTGGAGGATAGCTGGTTAACTAATGTGAAAGTCGGTTTCCGCGTTTCCGACAGGACTCAAACACATAAGTCCACAGAATACGATTGGGGCGTTATTTCTCCCGAATGGAGTCCTCAGCACGTTCGGTCCGTTGAGGACTATCCGCAATTTCAAGAAATTTATGATTTTGGCAGCGACTTCCATAATGGAGATGCGTTTGTTGATGGCAGTGTCACCGCTTTTTACGTCCCAAGGTTAGATTACGTGCGCGATTTAGCGGCATTTGAGCGCGAGTTCCGTTCCATTATTCCACCCGAATATGACCCTGCAATTGCTGCGCTGCCGACGACGGCTGGTTTTCCTGAAGCTAGCGACCCGAGACGGGGAATCACATGGTGGTATTCAGAATTGGACGGTGCGCAAGATCCATTTTTTACACTCGAAAGCCGTAACGGCGGG
>DJFQ01000007.1 GCA_002432095.1 Marinagarivorans sp. UBA5868
AATGAAACCTCTCGCGATGTCGCCATCACCTACGCCATTGCGTTGCTCGTGGTATTTCTGGTGCTGTGCGCGCAGTTCGAGGGCTTCTCCAGCGCCATCATCGTGATGGTGATAGTGCCTTTCGGACTCGCCGCAGCCATCTACGCCCTCTTTCTCACGGGCATCAGCGTCAATCTGTACAGCCAAATCGGCTTGGTGATGCTGATCGGTCTAATGGCCAAAAACGGCATTCTGCTCGTTGAATTTGCCGACCAACTGCGGGACGAAGGCATGGGTCTGCGCGAAGCCATCGCCGAAGCCGCCAAAGTCCGCCTGCGCCCCATCGCCATGACCCTGCTCTCCACCGCCCTCGGCGGCCTGCCCCTCATCCTCAGCACCGGCCCCGGCGCGGAAGCCCGTGAAGCCATCGGCTGGGTCATGTTCGGCGGCCTCGGCCTCGCCGCAATTTTTACTTTGTTTTTAACACCCGTTGTTTACCTGGCAATAGGACGTTTTCACAAACCGCGGGCGGTGGAGGATGTTCTGTTGCAGGGGGAATTGGAGGCGGCGCGGTTTGGGAGGCAGGGGTAGGAAATATGACAAAAATCGCAACTCTCTCCGATGGCAGGCAGCTCCAGAATCGGCCTAAGCAAAATTTCCGCAAAGAACAATAACATCGGAATTGCACGATAACACCAACAATGTTAGTGTGCAATTTCTGAGATACTAACGGAATGCGCCTGATATGGATGCAGAAAAACTGCTTACCGATACAACAAATTACCTGCTGGAGATCCTGGGCCCAGACTCTACCGGCGCTGGCAGCGTAAGCGCTTGGGCCGAGCCATGGCTGGATGCTGAACAGCTTCCCTTTTATCTGCATAATTCCTATTCCTACTATACAGCTGCACTTTTCGGCCAAGCCTGTCTGCTAATGCTCGCCAAGACACCAGAGGGCGAGACCCCCGCAGTGGTGCGCAAACATCGCCAAGCTGTGAGCAAACATTTCCCCGGTGAAGTGCTGTATGTGATCGAAGCCGTAAGCTCCTACAATCGCAAACGGTTAATCGAACAACGGGTACCTTTTCTCGTCCCCGGCAATCAGCTGTACTTACCTAGTATGGGCGTCGACTTGCGGGAGTACTTCAAGCCCAGTAAGCAAGCTGAACCAGAACACTTAGGGGCCCCCGCACAAGCAATTGTGTTGCGTGAAATATTGCTACGTGACTGCACCGGGCTGCCATCAAAAGCGCTGGCCAGTCGGCTGGGCTACAGTCCAATGACAATTACCCGGGCCATCAATGAGTTAACTCCGCGACGACTGGCGACAATCGAATACGTAGGCAAGGAAAAACATCTACGCTTTTCAGCCCAAGGGCGCAGCTTGTGGGATGCCGCTTTACCTGAGCTTCAGAGCCCAGTAAAAAAGCGAGCTTGGTTGGCATGGCGAGACAAACCAAACAGTGAGATAGGCTTTGGTGGATTGGTGACCGGAGAATCCGCACTAGCTCACTACACGTCTTTAGCAGATACCGGCGTCAAACAATGGGCTATTGACCAAGATGCTTGGCTCGGCCTGACAAAACGGGCAAATGTAAAGATACTGGCAAGCGGATCTGCAGATGCCGCATTGACTGAGCGCAACCAATTTAGCAAAGAGCGTGAAGTGATGGAGATTGAGGTATGGTCCTATCGCCCCCGAATTATTACCTCCGAAGAACACGCAGTAGATCCGCTTTCACTTTGGCTAAGCCTAGCCAACAGCAACGACGAACGAATAGAAATAGCGCGTGAAACTTTATTGGAACAGGTCTGGAACAGATTGCCATGATAAGAGGGCTAGATGTTTTCAGAGAATATTTCCAGGATTTTCAGCAAAGTTATGTTCTTATAGGCGGTGTCGCATGCTACTTGACCATGGATGAGGCCGGTTTAGATTTCCGGGCCACCAAAGATCTGGACATTGTGCTGTGCGCAGAGGCATTGGACGCTGCTTTTATCGCTCGTTTTTGGAGTTTTGTGAAAGCCGGTGGTTNNTCCAATTCTACCGCTTTGATAAACCAACGACAGAAGGTTATCCATTTATGCTGGAACTCTTCTCTCGCGAGCCCGATCAATTGACGTTGACAGAAAATGCACATTTAACGCCAATCCCCACAGACGAAGAAATCTCCAGCCTGTCAGCTATTCTATTGGACGATGACTACTATCAATGCATACAAAATGGAAAGGTCGTAATCGAGGGTGTCCCTGTGTTGGAGGCGAAGTTTTTATTGCCTTTTAAAGCCAAGGCTTGGCTCGATCTCAGTCAACGCAAAAGAAACGGTGAGCAAGTGGACACCCGAGCAATAAAAAAACATAGGAACGATGTATTCCGTTTGTCTGTATTACTGGCGCCGACACAAAAGGTTGATGTTGCCGGGTCGATCAAGCAAGACATGAACGACTTTTTGACTTCAATAGCGACTGAATGCGGCATAAATCTCAATGACTTCGGTATCACCATTGGGATTAAGGAGCTGATTGCCAATTTACGCGGCATATATCAGCTGGAGAGTTAAATAAATTTTCCGTACTTCGGACCTCCTTGTGCCGCACCCTTCTACCACTCCAACACCACCCGTGCCCCNNTGCAAATGCCCTACCACCATGCCACTGCATGATTTTACTCACGATCGCCAGTCCCAAACCCAAGCCGCGGGTTTGGGCGTTGGTGTGGTCGGTCAGGCGGATGAAAGATTGGAAGATGCGTTGGCGTTCGTGTTCGGGAATTCCGGGGCCGTCGTCGTCGACGATGATTTGAAAATATTCCGCCGACCTTCGCAGCGTGACTGTAATCGTGTTTTTGGCGTAGCGCTGGGCGTTGTGCAGCAGATTTAAAATCGCGCGCTCCATAAGATACCACTCACAAACAACGGTGTCGTCGACGAGTTCACTTTTAAATTCATACATCAATTGTGCATGCGCGGGATTTGACTTCACGCGCAAAATCAATTGATGA
>DJFQ01000187.1:0-2049 GCA_002432095.1 Marinagarivorans sp. UBA5868
TTTGCCGCTGGTGGCTCAAGCGTTGCCGGCATTAAACCGCGCAGCTGTTGTCGTATGATGTAGAGTTTATACATCTTTCGATGAGCTGGAGACGCCTATGAGCAGTCCGCAATTATCCATACCACCTTCGGGAAGGACCCTTTGGCGGATTCTTGCTGGTGTTAGCGTTGCGCTTGCCGCTATAGGGGCCGTACTTCCAGTGGTGCCGACAACGCCATTTCTCTTGGTGGCGGCATGGGCGGCTAAGCGTGGCGCGCCGGAGATGTATGAGCGGCTGCATCAACATGCCATCTGGGGACCGACATTGTGCGACTGGCGTGATCAGCGAGCGATTAGCACCCGCGCCAAAGCTCTGGCTGTCATCACTATGTCCACCAGTTGGTCCTTTTTGTGGTTTTTGGACTCCGCGGCGCCGATACTTGTGGTCATGGGAGTCATCTTCGTCAGCGTCGGTGCCTTCGTCCTGTCCTGTCCCGCTCCGAGGAGATCGTCATAACATTCAACGATCGTCATAACGTCCAACGTAGTGCAGTCATAGTATCGGCACACCATTCCGGATCTTTTTCATCATTGCTGGCGCTATAAGCTGTTATTAATTGAGGGTTGGGGTTTATTTTTATTTGCGGACGGCCATGTGATGATTTACGGCTTCGTGACGGCGACCTAGCGCCTCCTGGATACTGGCCTCATATATTTTCTGATTCTTTATACAATTGTGCCGCTGCGTCCGCGAGTGGATGGCTGGCGAGATAAACAGAGGTTTGCTGTGCGTATTACCCGCTACACAGATTATTCGCTGCGAGTTTTGTTATTCGTTGCGCTCAAGGACAAGCAGATCTCTACCATTGGCGAAATCGCCGACGCTTACGGAATTTCCAAAAATCATTTGCGCAAAGTCGTACACGAACTTTCGGTCAAGGGTTATCTCATGGCCAACCGTGGGAAAAATGGCGGCATGTATTTGAAGGGGCGGCCGGAGGATATCAATATCGGAGTTCTGGTGCGCGATCTCGAGCCGGACTTGGAAATTGTCGAATGTTTTGGTGATGGTCAAGGCTGTGTGCTCACGCCGGCGTGCGATTTGAAAAAGGCTTTCCACAACGCTTTGCAGGCGTTTTTTGATTGTCTCGAAAAATATACCTTGGCCGACTTGTTACCAGCGGAAAATAGACCGCAAATGGTTCGCCTATTAGGAATGCCGTCCCTGTTTTCACCGGGATGACGCGAGAGTCAGGTGGGCTGGGTGCGAAAAAGGAGGCGCTGACGGCGATATTCTTGGTTATTCCTGACACAACGTTTGCGAACCGCTCCAAGTCTCGCCGGGACCGAGGGTAATAGGGTTGTCAATAATTGCCGCCTCCACACACAGCATCTTTTGATATTCATCGTCTGCCATATCATTTAAATTTTTTGTGGCTTCTGCTCCCGGATTCCATACCACCACTTCCGTGAATCCGTGCGCTTGAATGGCCAATCGGTCGCTGCCGTCGACAAGGTGCAGTGGCTTTTGACAGTTGAAATAAACGCGGTCGATGGCATCCGGAAATTCCAATATATTTTTTTCATCAATGTACCGGTCTCGCTGAAAATCAGAGCCATTGTTATCCCAAAATTGCAGTCCGTTTATTCCGAGCAGCTGCACCTGATGGATGTCGTTGATTGCAAAATAAGTATGCAGCGCGGCGCTGAAGGTGAAAGGTTTGCTGTCGATGTTGTGGATAGTCAAAGTCATGGAAACACGGTCATTTCGCAAAACTGCTTTGAACTCTGCGCGAAAGTGGTGGGGCCAGAGTTTTAGGGTTGCGCCATTTGTTGCCAAAGTAAAAATACATTGACTACTTTCGTCGCTAGACTCTGCCTGAGTTAATTGCCAGTCCACATTGCGTGCAAAACCGTGGCGCTGCCCCGACCCGAAACCGCTGAACTGTGGGAATATCACTGGGACCCCGCCGCGAATAGCACTGCCTGGAGAAAATGCAGCCTGTTCGCTGAGAAATATCCATTCTTTGCCTGTCGCGGTTTTCCATGACGTCAGATGAGAGCCGTGGC
>DJFQ01000187.1:2062-3611 GCA_002432095.1 Marinagarivorans sp. UBA5868
AAAGTGATTTTGGCGAGAACGCCAGATTGCAAATGCTTCTTCCGTCACTATCGCGTGACGTTTGGCGAGCGCGTAGCGGTCGTCATCGTAGCCGCCGCCAATTACCGTGGCCACCGGCAAACCGGAATTTTTACAGGCTTGCAGAACAAAACCGTCGCGCTGGCGGATGCCCGCAAGACTGATATTCAGCAAGCCCAATGGGTCATGCTCATAAACATCTACGCCTGCGTCGTATAACACGAGATCCGGCTGACTGACGTCGAGAGCGCGAGCAAACGCCTTTTCAACACTCGTCAGATATTCATCATCTGTAGCACCTTTCGCAATAGTCACATCCATGTCGCTGAGCGCTTTGCGCGCGGGAAAATTTTTCTCGCAATGCACTGAACAGGTAAATGCCCTTGGCTCATTCATCAGGATATTGGCGGTGCCGTCGCCCTGGTGAACATCGCAATCAAAAATGAGCACGCGTCGGACTTTTTTCTGCGCGAGCAGGGTCAGCGCGGTAACGGCGAGATCATTCAAAATGCAAAACCCGGAGGCAAAATCCCGATGTGCGTGATGGGTGCCACCCGCCAAGTGGCAGGCGATGCCGTGTTGTAACGCGAGTTTGGCGGTCAGCAAAGTGCCATTCGGGGAAATTAACGTGCGTCGAACGAGGCCCTCGCTCCAGGGCAGGCCCATACGGCGGATTTCTGCGGGACTTTGGCGATTGTGAATAAATCGCTGCAGATAATCGACGCAGTGGGCGAGTTGTAAGACATCCAAACGCGCGGTTCCCGGCCTAAAGGTATTCGCCTCGGTTGCCAAGCCTTGTTGACGAAGATAGTCGTGCAGCAGGCCGAACTTTTCCATAGGGAAGCGATGGCTGGCGGGGAAGGGGTAACTGTATTGTGGGTGGGTGACCAAGGGAATCATGAATATTTGCCGTGCAACAATCAGCGCGCCGTTCGGATGGTCTTCTATAGCGTCAATGCCACCGCTAAAATGCCGCCCATTCAGACACAATGGACGGCAGTATGGCGAATTTCAAAACGCATTTACAGGTTGCGAGTGTCGGCAGTGGTCTGGCCAGCTCACTGTTTTACAGCAGCGGACATTTGACCGCTGGCGAAGCATTTTTGTGCTGGGTGATGGGCACCCTCGGCGGCATCCTGCCGGACATAGACTCGGACAATTCCCACAGCTTAGGCATTTTATTTGGCGCGTTCAGTATTATCGCCTGCGGCTTCACCGCGGTTGCCTGGATCGACGCTTGGCCGCTCTCCTGGGTGTGGGGCGCTTGCGCTCTGGTTTTTCTCCTGGTGCAGTTTGGCGTGCGTCAGATTTTTGCGCGTTTCACCGTGCATCGCGGCATATTTCACTCTGTTCTTGCCTGTTTCCTGTTCATGTTCATTGCCGCATCCGGAGCTGCGTTTCTGGGGGCCAGCGGTACTACGAGCTGGTTTCTGGCGTTATTCCTCGGTTTTGGTTACTGCATTCATTTGTTGCTGGATGAAATGTTCGGCGTGGATTTTATGAACGTCGCCATTAAACGCTCCTTTGGCAG
>DJFQ01000187.1:3631-8324 GCA_002432095.1 Marinagarivorans sp. UBA5868
CTGTTTTTTCTTACCCCCTCATATGCGGAATTCGTCAGTATTTTGTTTGATCGGCACACCTACCTGACATTGGTTGACGGAATGGGCTGGTAATTGTTTGGAGGGGTGCGTTCGTAAGCGGGACGGGCGGTGCGGTAGATGGTTCCGCAATCGGCATGAATCCATCCATGGAGCCTGCCCCGCGCCCATCCGGGGCGCGAGGTTGCAGAACCCTCCACCGCGCCACCCTTTGGTGCGGGGATTCAAACAACGGGTTCTTTTTTCGAGATTTAATCCCCGCTTGCCTTAATTTTCGCGCCTGATATTATGTGCGCCTCTTCAGCCCAGCTGAAACAGTCATGCACCCGTAGCTCAGTTGGATAGAGTAGGTGGCTTCGAACCACTTGGTCGGGAGTTCGAGTCTCTCCGGGTGCGCCAAACACAAAACCCTCGCCGCAAGGCGGGGGTTTTTTGTTTAAGCACCCGGAGAGCGAGAACTCCCGTTGGACGTGGCAGAGAACAAGATCGAGGGCACGATGGGTGCGCCACAAAATGGCAGGACAGCCATTTTGGACANNGGGGCAAAGCCCCGAGGGACAGGATTCCCGAGTCCAACACAAAACCCTCGCCGCGCGCACTTATATCACTTAACTGGGCACGGGCACGAAAGACCCCCTCCCAGCCTCCCCTTTCCAGGTGGAGGAGAATAAGGCCAACTCACCGCCACCCCTAATCCTCAAACACAAACGGATTGAGGAACTGTCTTCTCCAAAACAAGTTGCGTTCCGCCGGGCTTAGCTGTGCCTCATCACATACTCTTTCCCAATGGCTTTCCGCAAGGGAAATTTCAAGCGTAATGATCTATATACAAGTCAGATGGCTATCTTATGAGCTATATATGATCCATTTTTCAACCAGAGGTAGCGCTCCCTACTTCACCGGCGCCACCACAAAATTATCCCGTCCACTTTCCTTCACCTGATACAAGCTTTCATCCGCGCGCTTCATCAGGTCGGCGGCGGTTTCGGAGCCGTCGCTGATGGCGGCGCCGATGCTGGCGGAGGGGCTGCATTGTTGGCCGTCTTCCAAGGTGACGGTTGCTTTGAGAGTGTTGCGTAGGCGGGTGAGTTGGCTGCGCAGACCCTCTTCGGATTGAATGTCCACCAGGACGAGGGTGAATTCGTCGCCGCCCAGNNGCTTGGTGGCCTAGGCTGTCGTTGATCTGTTTGAAGAAGTCCAGGTCGAGATATACCAGCGCCATCTGGGTTTTGTTGCGTCGGCTGTTGCGCAGGGCTTGTTCCAGGCGTTCGAGGAACAAACGCCGATTGGCCACGCCAGTAAGGTCGTCCTGGAACGCCAACACTTCCAGGCGGGTGCGGTCTTGCTGCAGTTCCATCACCAGGCGGTTTAGCGCGGAGGTCATTTCGTTTTCGATATCACCCTGAGCGCGGACATCCAGGTTTTTTTCGCGGATCACCCGGCGGGCAATTTCCGTTAAATGCTGCAATTGTTTTTGACGGCTGAGTTTATGTTCGGTCGGCGCTTCCTGCTGGCCGCCTTCCAGGACGGTGGGTGGCACATAAATGCCGCCATCCAACACCAACTGAATAGCGGAAATAATGTCGTCAGGATCCAGATTTTTCTGAATGAAACCGCTGGCGCCACTGCCCAATGCGCTGAGGATCACCTGCGGATCGTCGCGCCCGGAAACCATGGCGATAGGCAGCGCCGGGTCGCGCTGTTTGAGTTTCAGCAACACATCTAGGCCATGGTCCGCGCCCAGGTTGTAATCCAGCAGCACTAAATCAATATCCTGGTGCTGCGCCTGCATGGCCAGGGCTTCCTGGCCGGTGGCGGCGTGGAGAATCTGGCTGAAAATGTTCTGCCCGGACAACAGCATCTCCAACCCGTGGCGAAAAAGTCCGTGATCGTCGACGAGTAAAACTTTCATGCGGGGATAACGCCTGTCATTCGTGCTTATGCCTGTCATTTATTGATGGGTGCGCGTCCGTCATTTATTGATACGTGTATGCCTGTCACTTATTGATAGGTATGTGCCTGTCACTTATCGATGATGCACTGTTGAACACACGGCCACCTAAAGAATGGAGGAGCGCAGTGGCCTTGGCAACCTTCCTTAATAAAGGTTGTATGTGCAGCGCTTGGTGTTGGCAGAGTTTTGACTTATGCTGCCGCCCCGCGTTCAATACACAATTTTGTGGCAGAATTCCGCCGCATTTTTCACCCGGCCTAGCATTTACTGCGGCAGTCATTACCGGGTCTACCTGCTGGGAAGCGGGAGTGGTCTATATTTATAAAAATATTCCGGGACCGCCGAAATCTTACTGGTCGTCACTCTTATTACTGCGTTAATGACAGTGCTCTTAACGTCATCCGAATATTAATAAAACAATGCCCATGCAATTTTGGATAAACGGTGTTCTGGTGCGACTGCTGGTCTTGCTGTGGGGGATCGGCTGCGGAGCCGTGGTTCACGCACAAAACTTGAATCCAATAGAGGATGCGTTTCGCTTGCGTGTCGCCGGTTTTTCCCTTGCTGGCGTGGAGCAGGCTCAAGTGCATGGTCTGAATGTGCAAGAGATTAACCGGCGTCTTGCTTTGGAGCGATCGCGATTTCCCGACACTATGACGGTCGATGAACTGCATCAGGTCGCCGATGCTTTGACACTATTTCTGCGCAATCGCGGCTACGTTTTTCACACCGTTTATTTACCGCCTCAAAAAGTGGAAGGCGGTGTGGTGGAAATGCGAGTGCAGGAAGGTGTGCTTGGTGGTATTCATGTGATCAATCAAACCCGCTGGCCGAGTCGCCGTTTTTCCCGTCCGTTCACCAAACTCGTCGGCCGCGTTCTCTACGGTCCTGATATTGAGGAGGTGGTTCAGGCACTTAAATCACAGAATGGATTTCGGGTATTTGCGTTTTATTCCCGTGGCAAAAATCGCGGCGAGGCACTGCTGAATTTACGCATTGATGCAGACGATAAACGCGTATTTGCTCTTAAGGCCGATAACTACGGCAGTCCCGCCAGCGGCGAGCAACGACTGATCGCGCAATATTCGGAATATCAATTAACCGGGCATTTTGATCGCCTTTCCCTGGCGGTGTTGCATGCCGTGGATGACGTGGCCAATACCTACGGTAGCATCGGCTATCAACGACCCTTTGGCGGGCTGGATTATGTGTGGGACATCAGCGCCAGCAACAACCAATTTGAAGTCGGCGACCGATTTGCTGCGCTGGGTTTGAAAGGTGACGCCAGTACCATGCGCACCGGTTTCAGCTATATCACCCGTCATCACCCAGATGCGCGAGGCAGTTGGCGCCTGGGGTTTTATGACAAGCGCAACAATATCGAGGCGGATGAGACCACGGTGGCGGACGAACAGAGCCAGGCCGTATCCCTGCAATGGAGTAAACAATTGCAATCCGCCAAGCGCAGTGCGGTATTTCAGTCGCTGCTGGAATACAGCTACGGCGAATATCAGGTGGACGGCCTGCCGGATGGCGATTTCAACAAGTTGGATTTCAGTCTGTTGCTGGCCAAAGGCACAGGAAAAGGTCGCCTGCGTAATATCTGGCAATTGAATACCCGGGGCCAGTACACCCCGGACATATTGCCCAGCATCGAGGGGCTCGCCCTGTCCGGTGCTTATGGTGTGCGTGGTTTTGAACCCGGCGTATTTAATGCCGACAGCGCAGTGCTCGCCGCTCTGGAATGGCGACTACCCAATTTCTTGCAGCGCAGCGGCGCCACGTGGCGGGTGGAACCCTTTTTGTTTGCTGAATACGCCAATGGCCGCAAGGAAAATATTCTGGGTGACAAACGTGATGGTGAACTGAGTGGTGCCGGTTTTGGTTTATCGCTGAACTGGGGGAGCCGGTTCAGCGCCCAGGTGGTTGGCGCCAAGGGGCTGGACGGTGAACTCGACGGTGTAAAGGTGGAAGGCGATGATCAAGTCCTCTTTGAACTGCGCTGGCAGTAACGATTCTGGCAGCAATTGCCTGCGGCCCAAACGCCTCTGCGCCGCAGTTCTGCTTGCGTTATCCGGGCCCGTTTATGCATTGCCTGAAGGTGGCGAAGTGGTGGCGGGCGAAGCGACCATCGACGTCAGCGGCGACACCATGCAGGTGCTGCAGAGCAGCCAGCGCGCCATCCTGAATTTCCAAAGCTTCGATATCGACAGCGGCCAAACCGTCAATTTTCAACAACCGGGTGCGGACGCAGTGGCGCTGAATCGCGTGCTNNCTGATCAACCCCAACGGCGTGGTATTTGGCAACGGGGCGGAGATCAATGTCGGCAGCCTAGTGGTCACGACCCTGGATATGGCCGATCAGGATTTCCTCGCTGGTCGAGATGCGTTTAGCGGTGATGGTGCCGGAAGGGTGGAAAACCAAGGTTCCATCAATGCCCAGGATCGCGTGGTATTGCTGGCGCCGGAGGTAGTCAACCGCGGCGATATTCAAGTGCCGGATGGCGAGATCGTGATGCGCAGCAGTCGCCAAGCCCTGCTGCATACCGCCGGCAGCGAAATCCCCATTCTGGTAGACGACCCTGCACTGGTTGGTCAGGTCACTAACGAAGGCAGCTTGCATGCAGGGGAAATCGCCCTGGTACTGGATGGCTCCGGTAGGCAAGCCGTGTACGACTCGGCCATCAATAACAGCGGTTTGGTACGCGCCGTGCGCGGTAC
>DJFQ01000187.1:8332-8697 GCA_002432095.1 Marinagarivorans sp. UBA5868
GTGGTCAACAGCGGCACTGTGGATGCATCGTCGGAGCAGGGCGACGGCGGCACTGTCAGCGTCAAGGCCGAAACCATCAATCAGTCCGGTGCCATACGCGCAACGGTGGCGGGCGAAGGGGACGGTGGTCAAATCGAATTGCTCGCCAGCAATGCCATTGCCATGCACTCGGGCAGCGACATCGACGCCAGTTCCGACCAGTCCGGCAATGCGGGCGACGTAGTGGTGATTGCAGAAAAGTCCACCTGGTTTACCGAAGACGCGGTCATCAAAGCACATGGCGGACAAACATCTGGCGACGGTGGCTTCGTGGAAGTCTCTGGGCATGAATTCGTCAGCGTTGAAGGAGAGGTGGATGTCGGCGC
>DJFQ01000052.1:0-254 GCA_002432095.1 Marinagarivorans sp. UBA5868
AGTTATACCGATCTAGGGGCATTGATCGAGCGAGGCTTCCAAGACAGCATCAACACCATAAGTGAAAATCCCGAGGAACATCTCCAGGAAATCCGGCGGCTTCGGGGAATGGCGGCGGATCAGCACAAGATCATCACCGAATTACAAGGGCAGCTTGCATCGTCAGGCAATAACGAGGAGAAAACGAAAGTCGTCACCAACCTCCAAACGGAATTGCAGAAACAGGCCCGCTTCCTCCAGGAATCCGAAACCTG
>DJFQ01000052.1:291-7548 GCA_002432095.1 Marinagarivorans sp. UBA5868
CTGAAGCAGGAAAACCGGCGGCTCGCCAAGAAACTCAAACTAACGCAGGAAGCGCCACCGGAGGACAATCAGGAGGTTAAAACGCTGCGCAAGGAGCTGAATACGCTGCAAGCGAAATACAATGATCTGGAGGAGAAGTTCCTGAACCTCAAGCTTAAGGAGTAGGCTCACGCAGAGATGGACATCCATAGGCAAAAATCGTTTAATGCGCTGTCAGATAACAATAAGATATTTAAGGTTATGAGCCCCGCTATAAAAAAGATACGGCCATAATCAACAGCAAGACAGTGAAAAGACCCTCTATAAAGCAAAGCAGACCTGGATAACGACCGCTTCGTTACCCATGTTCCGGCGTCCGCTGGCGAAGAAACAGAACGAAACAAGGCTTCATGACAAGAACAAGGTGTATTTATGAGTGATGCCTCTGGCAATAAATCAGAGGATACCCAGGATTTTTCCCTACGCCAGCATGACATTCGCGCCCTAATTTGCCTGGCGGCTGCGGGAACTGTACTGGCACAAATCAAGTGGCAGCAAATTGACTGGCTGATGGTTGGCATCACCGCCGGGGTTTTTCTCTATACGTTTCTAAGCTACTGGTTCATCAAGCGCCGGGCCATCAATCCCAACAAAGCCTTCGACCGTTTTATGACGGCGGATGCGGCGGTGATCGGCGTAGTGTTGAGTTTTTCGGACTTTAACCTGCTGCCCACCATTCTTTTTATTACCATGGTGCAGTTTAACAGCCTGATTAACGGCGGCATTCGCAAATGGGCAATCGACAATACTGCGATGATTGCCGGCATTATCTTGAGCTTTTTTGTTCGCCAGCCACAGTGGGTGTTCTCCGACAAACTCGAAATCAGCAGCATCAGTCTTATCGGTATTTTCACCTACTTTTGCGCTTATGCACTTTATGCACATAAGAAGATTCGCAAGATGGAGATGCACATAAAAAAACTCTCCAACGAACACACCATGTACAAATTGCGGACTTATAAACTGTCCCGTTATTTGACGCCAACGGTGTGGAAGGCGATCAACGAAGGGCGGGAAAAATCTCTTACCACCGAGCGCAAACGCGTCACTATTTTTTTCTCCGACATTCAGGGCTTCAGTGCACTTTCTGAAGAGTTGGAAGCAGAGACTTTGACGGAGTTATTGAATTCCTACCTTACGGAAATGGCCCGTATCGCCACCAAGCATAAAGGCACCATCGACAAGTTCATGGGCGACGCCATTATGGTGATTTTTGGTGACTCACAGAGCGAAGGTTTAAAAGGGGATTGCCTGCGAGCGGTCTCCATGTCCATCGAGATGCGCAAAAAAATGAAAGAGCTGCAACAGCGCTGGTTCAACCAGGGAATCAAAAAGCCGTTGCTGATTCGCATGGGTATTAATACCGGGTTCTGCACGGTGGGTTCTTTTGGTACCAGCCACTATATGGACTACACCGTTCTGGGAACACACGTAAACTTGGCGTCGCGCCTGGAGTCGGCTGCGGACCCCGGCGAGATTTTGATTTCACACGACTCCTGGGCACTGGTTAAAGATGTCGTGTTATGTCGCGACAAAGGTGAAATTAGCGTGAAGGGATTTAGCCAGCCGGTCCGGGTTCATCAGGTTATCGATTTCCGCAAAGACCTGGGCAAAGATCAAAGCTGGTTTGAAGACAACACGGATGGCTTTTCCATGCACTTGGATCTCGAAAAAATCCGCAATTATGACAAGGAACGTATTTTGGAGATGCTGCAGAAAGCCTCAGAGCGATTACGCGAAAAAAACATCAATTGATTTTTGTGGCCGCACTACTGGCGAGGGGCAAGCCACAGCGGCACATCCATTAACTGTGAGCTGCGAAAGGGGTTTATGTCCAACCCTCCCCTCCGCGTGTAGCGCGCATACACCCAAAGGCTTTCCGGCTGCCCTACTTCCGTCAAATCCGTAAAAATTCGCTCCACGCAATTTTCATGAAAATCCTGGTGCTGGCGGTAAGACACAACGTAGCGCAGTAAGCTATCCGGCTTGATCCCCCTACCCTGCCATCCCACCCAGAGCGACGCCCAGTCTGGCTGCCCTGTAACGGGGCAATTGCTTTTGAGTAAATGACTGCACCACACGCCAGTAAAGGATTCATCGGCCGGAATCAAAATGTCGGCGCTGGGCTTTAGTACAGTATTTTGCAACCGCAGGTTGTCTCGGTTTTCCTCGGAAAAGTTATCACTGTTTTCCAAAGACAACTTATCTGGGTTTTCTAATGAAAAGCTATCCAGCATTACAGCTTGCGGCGATTGCGCTCGACGCCGCTCGTCAAATTCGGCTAGCTCAAACAGTCGCACAGCGACCTGCCCACCGGCAACAGCAGACAAGTCGCGACTCAATAGCGAGTGCAATGCCTCCCAGGATTCCACTTCGGTCTGATTAAACGAATTCAGATAATATTTGAAGGATTTTGATTCGATCAAGTTGACGCTGCTCGCGGGAATAGTGAATTCCGCAATGGCGACCTGAGGCTTTCCGCCTGGCGCCAGCCAGCTCAGCTCATACGCTGTCCAGACGTCCGCTCCAAAAAAGGCGATATTGGGCAATTGCCGACGCGACAAATCCCGCGGAATAGGCTGCAGCAGAGACGCATCATAGCGCTCAACATAAGCTTGGGTTTGACCAAGCTTCAATTCACCCATCGGATCATGCATCTCACACCTCACGAGCGCAGCTTGCGCCCCTTCTGCAATAAATACCAAGCGAATAAATAAGCGACCACCAGCATGCCCGCGATACCGCTGACGGCGAGATTGACGTTAACATCAGACACGCCCAAAAACCCGAAACGGAACGCGTTTACCATATATAAAATCGGATTGAATTGGGAAACACCTTGCCAAAATTCTGGCAGCATGCTGATGGAATAAAAAACGCCGCCAAAATATGTCAATGGCGTCAAAATAAAAGTAGGAATTATCGAAATATCATCAAATGAATTGGCGAAAATGGCATTGATTAAACCCGCTACTGAAAACAACGATGATGTCAGCAAAATGACAAATACAGTGAGCCACGGGTTTTCAATAATAAAATTGGTAAAAAATGTGGACGCAAAGGTAACAATTCCGCCCACCACCAAGCCCCTCAGCACGCCTCCCGCAACATACCCCAAGAGAATGATATAGCTAGGCGTGGGGCTTACCAGAAGTTCCTCAATGCTGCGATGAAATTTGGCGCTAAAAAAGGAGGAGACAACGTTGGAATAGGAATTATTGATCACCGCCATCATCACCAGACCTGGGACGACAAAAGACATGTAATCAAAGCCACCCATCTGCCCTATGCGCTCGCCAATTAGATGGCCAAAAATAACAAAATATAAACCCATGGTAATGACAGGAGGAATCAGCGTCTGCACCCATATACGGGTAAACCGAGTGATTTCTCTCCGCAAAATCGTGCGAAATGCAATCCACTGCTGCGTAATGGTCATAGCCCACCTCCCACTCGCTCTTGTCGCTCATGCTTCTGCACCAAAGTCACAAACAATTCCTCCAGGCGATTGACCTTATTACGCATACTAACCACCGCGATATTCTGCTCGGCTAGCTGCTGGAATAGATCATTGAGCGGCTGACCTTTTTCAACCTCCACCTCAAGACTGTGACTGTCGCGCAAGCGCAGTTGATATTGGCTAATCACCGGACAGATGGATAATTCATCTCGCACATCGAGAATGAACACCTCACGATTGAGTTGCTTGAGCAGCTTTTTGACACTAGTGTTTTCCACGATCTCGCCCTTATTGATGATCGCCACATTGCGGCAAAGATTTTCCGCCTCTTCGAGATAATGTGTGGTCAAAATAATCGTGGTGCCGGCGCGATTGATTTCCGTCAGAAATTCCCACATAGAACGCCGCAACTCGATGTCCACGCCAGCGGTGGGTTCGTCGAGGATCAACAGCTTCGGCTGATGTACCAATGCACGCGCGATCATCAAACGACGCTTCATTCCGCCAGAAAGATTTCTGGCCGGCTCATTACGCTTTTCCCACAAATTCAACTGACGCAAAAGCGCCTCGCTCGACGCCAAAGCTTGGTGTCGCGGCACTCCGTAAAATCCCGCCTGGTTCACCACGATGTTCTGAACCTTTTCGAAAACACTAAAGTTAAACTCCTGGGGAACTACGCCGATGCATTGCTTCGCATGGGAGAAATTCTGGTCAATATCATTGCCAAAAATGGAAACGGTTCCCGAACTTTTACGCACCAACGACGAAATAATGCCGATGGTGGTGGACTTGCCTGCTCCGTTAGGACCAAGCAACGCAAAAAAGTCTCCAGGCATAACATCAAGACTGACACTGTTGAGCGCCACCAATCCATTGCCATAGACCTTGCTGAGGGAGCGAATCGAAAGCGCGGATGATGGTTCAAGTGTCATGAGGCAGGATTCCGAGCAAAATAAAGAGGGTGCAACTTTAACAAATTTGCGAGCGGCAACAAATTTGCGGATAACGGCAAAATTTGCAGATAACCAGAAAACTTGAGAGTAAAAACAAATTTAGAGGTGAAAACCAATTCTTACGTGAAAACAATAGTCTTGGCTGGTTAGACACCAACCCGCGATAAAGGAAGAAGAGATTATCGAGCAGTATTTTGCGGGCATAAAAAAAGCAGCTTCGCAGCTGCTTTTTTTATTTGGAGCGGGAAACGAGACTCGAACTCGCGACCCCGACCTTGGCAAGGTCGTGCTCTACCAACTGAGCTATTCCCGCATATTGGCGTCCCCAAGGGGATTCGAACCCCTGTTACTGCCGTGAAAGGGCGGTGTCCTAGGCCTCTAGACGATGGGGACTTAAATCTTCAACAACTCTGTTGTCGTCAGAAGTGGGGCGCATTCTATTGGCGGTGCTGGGGGCTGTCAACACTTTTATAAAAAGTTTTTTATTAATTTCCTTTCTCATTTCTTGGCCTGCGGGAAAATAAAACACCTTGGATGGCATCCCAACAATTAGCTTAAAAAACAGCCACATAGCGGAGGCATGGCGCGCTACTGCACCACAAACCGCCCGGGGTGGCGAGCCAGTGCTGTTTGCTCGGGTTTGCAAGGCGGGGGCATCCTGACTAGCCTTTTAAAGAACCCCTGACGATACCCGCAATGTCTTCCGTCGCCGTTATCACCTCTATCATAGTGCTGCTCGCCGGCCTAGTGTGTTATGCGTTTATTGCGCAAACCATCGCGCAAAAACGGCAGCAAAGAGAGCGCCTTCTGGTGGCGCTGAAAACCCGCGTCCGCAATTTCAAGTTCATCCTCAGCGGTTTTCCCGCCGGTTTTCTGCCGAAGGAACTCACACTCCTCGTCCAACGCAGCCTGATGCAACTCCTGGAGCAACTGACAAAACTCGAACCGGGCAACAATAGTCATCAAGAAGATTTACAGGCCATCGCCCAACAAATGGCAGAAATCCAACGCCAGCCTCCTGCCAACGCTAATCAGCCAGCCGCTATCGACAATCCACAGAAGGCGCGAGAAATCAAAGCGTGCCTAGAAGAGCTGTACAAATTCATCTTTCACCTGGAGGGCAAGAAAAATCTAACTCGAGCGCAAGCAGATGTACACCGTGGCATGATTCGACACCTTGTTCTGCAACTAACAGTAGATTCCTATGTGTTGCATGGCCGTATCGCCCGGGACAAAGGCAAACTGCGTCTCGCAGTTCACTATTTGGATCTAGCATTGAAATTGATGATTCGTGAGCGTGCCAATGGGCAATTTGATGGGCGCATTGCGCAGATCCGCGCAGCCATCAATGACTTGGAAACCCGNNGCAGCCATCAGCAGCGAATGGGACAAATTCGCGCAGGAACAAAGCTGGAAAAAGAAACAGATTTACGATTGAGGCGGCGCTTCGCTGTCCGACTCTTCGAGCTTCAACGATGCTGAGTTGACGCAATAACGCAGCCCCGTCGGCTCCGGGCCGTCCGGAAATACGTGGCCTAAATGGGCGCCGCAATTCTCACACACGATTTCCGTGCGCAGCATGCCATGACTCATATCCCGTACTTCCCCGACGACACCCGTGGTCACCGGCTGATAAAAGCTGGGCCAACCCGAACCGGAATTGTATTTTGTCGACGAGGAAAATAAGGGTTTGCCACAACAACGGCACATATAAATGCCGCGCTTTTTGCAATCCCAATACTCACCGGTAAAGGCTCGCTCGGTGCCTTTGCCGCGACAGATGTAAAACTCCTCCGGCGAGAGTTGCTCGCGCCAGTGCTCATCGTTTTTTAAAGTGCTATCTGACATAATCGCCCACCTGCTAATCTTGATATAAAGCGCCGCGGTTCACTCCGACGCTGACCGTTTTCCAACTGAAACCGCACGATCGAAAAACCATCCCAACATGGCATGGACCACCGCGTCTTCAGACAGTGCGTCTGTATCTGTCGATCCGGGCGATTTAAAAGGTAACCACAGCACAATGCAATACATCGAAAAATCCAAAAAGCTTGAGGGGGTTTGTTACGACATTCGTGGTCCTGTGCTCGATCATGCGACTCGACTCGAAGAAGAAGGTCATCGAATCCTGAAACTGAACATCGGTAATCCCGCCCCTTTTGGCTTCGATGCGCCCGACGAAATCATCGCTGATGTGATTCACAATCTGCGCGCGGCCCAGGGATACACTGCATCCAAAGGCCTTTTTCCTGCTCGCAAGGCGATCATGCAGGAATGTCAGCGCCTCGCCATCCCAGATGTGGACATTGATGATATTTTCCTGGGTAACGGCGTCAGTGAGTTGATTGTCATGGCCTGCCAGGCGCTGCTCAACAATGGTGACGAAGTCCTGGTTCCATCCCCCGACTACCCCCTGTGGACAGCGGCAGTGAATTTGGCTGGAGGCAAAGCCGTCCATTACCTGTGTGATGAGCAGTCGGACTGGTTTCCGGATATCGAAGATATTCGCAGCAAGGTCACCAGCAAAACCCGCGCAATTGTGGTGATCAACCCGAATAACCCCACCGGCGCTGTTTACAGCGAAGATCTACTGAAACAACTGGTGCAGGTCGCACAGGAAAACAAACTCGTTATTTTTGCCGACGAAATTTACAGCAAGATTGTTTATGACGGCGCGGAATATATACCGCTGGCGCGGCTGGCTCAGGATGTGCTCTGCGTGAGCTTTAATGGGTTGTCAAAAACTTATCGATTGGCGGGATTTCGTTCGGGCTGGCTGATTTTCAGCGGTGCCAAGCATCTGGC
>DJFQ01000052.1:7607-25544 GCA_002432095.1 Marinagarivorans sp. UBA5868
GGGCGCCTGATGGAGCAGCGAAACGCGGCATGGAGTGCGCTTAATTCAATTCCCGGTGTCAGCTGCGTTAAACCCAAAGGCGCGATCTATATGTTCCCCAAGATCGACCGCAACGTTTACGACTTCGCCGATGATCAACAGCTGATTCTCGATTTCCTTATCCATTACAAAGTTCTTTTGGTACAGGGAACCGCCTTCAATTGGCCGCACCCCGATCACGCGCGCATTGTATTTCTGCCGGTGGTTGACGAGTTGAATAAGGCTATCGACAAGTTCGGCCAATTTCTCCAACGTTACGCAAAATAGCGAGGCGGCCTTGTCGGATCTCCATATAGACGACTTTTACCGCGATGCCGCCCGAATTCTGGCGGCGCTTTATGCACAGTTCCCACGCAAGGCCACGCTATATGTGGAGGATATCTGCGGGCCGGACACGCCGGATGAGTTCGGCCTGCACAGCCCGCGGCATCAAGCCTGTTTCCATACGATGATGTGGCTAGGTAGCTGCGACTATCTGCGTTACGAACAGGCGGTGCGTCAGGAAGCCTTGGACCAAGTTGTGCTCACCCATCGCGGATTCCTGCTCCTCAGCTCAGCCATGCCCGACATGCCCGCCCCCCCGCCTTTGTCCGAATCACTGCTGGAATCTTTGCCTATAGAAGGCTCCCTGGTGATACATCGAATTCGTCAGGAACTGCGTGACGGCACTTCCTACAGCCTTGCTGGTGTGATGCAAGCCCTTATGCTGATGTCGCGCACTTTGGGTGATGTTCCACGGTTTGTTTGAGAAGTCGGCGCCTTTTCGACCTACGGGTGCGTTTTTGTAGTTCTAAGCAGGGGGAGGTGTTAGAAGCAGGCTGAAGCGATCAGAACGATCACTTCAGCCTGAGGGTTTTTATTTCACTTTCGCCATGGTCTTGGCAGCAATGTCGGTGATAGCTTGCCAGTTCCCAGCGTCCACCGCCGCTTTGGGCACCAGCCATGAGCCGCCGACACAGGCGACATTTGGCAACGCCAGATATTGATCGAAGTCATCAATGGTTAAACCGCCGGTAGGGCAGAAAGTTGCCTGCGGCAGCGGACCATTGATGGACTTTAACAGCGGCAAACCGCCCACTGCGGTGGCCGGAAACAACTTGAAGCAGGACAGACCCAACTCCATTCCCGTCAGGATTTCGGAACAAGTCGCAACGCCCGGCAACAACTTCACACCGCACTCTTGCGCCTTGCGCACCAGCGTCGGAGTCATGCCCGGAGAGACTGCAAAGTCGACTTTGGCATCCGCGCAATCTTCCACGTTTTTTTCATTGATCAGAGTGCCAGCACCGACGATCAAATGAGGACATTCACGCTTGATGATCTTGATGCAATCCAATGCCACCGGAGTGCGCAAAGTGATTTCCACCGCCTTGATACCGCCTTTGTAGAGCGCATTAGCCACTGGGACTGCGTGATCGATATTGTCCAGCACGATAACGGGCATAACCCCTATAGGGGTCAAATAATCTCGCGTAATGTTCACAGGGATTCCTTACTGAAATCGATTGAGGAATTGAAAACCGAAGCACCTTCCTGGGAGATACCAACCAAATCGCGGAAGCCGCCGAACAGATTACGGCCGAGGTTTTGCTCCTCGCGATTGAGGACGGCTGCCGGGCGCGCGGCGAGCTCCGCGGTATCGACTAACGCTTCGAGCACACCCTGCTCAGCATCGAAACGGATAACATCACCGGTTTTCAGTTTATTGAGTAGGCCACCTTTCGAAGCTTCTGGCGAAATATGAATTGCCGCAGGGACTTTGCCCGAAGCTCCAGACATACGACCATCCGTTACCAGCGCCACTTTATGACCACGATCCTGCAATAACCCGAGAGGGGGGGTCATTTTGTGCAGTTCGGGCATGCCGTTCGCCGCAGGTCCCTGAAAGCGGACCACTGCGACGAAATCACGATCGAGTTCGCCGCGTTTGAAGGCATCAATCAGTTCTTCCTGGGTTTCAAAGACGATACAAGGCGCCTCGACGACACGATTCTGCGGCGCCACGGCGGAGATTTTGATCACACCTTCGCCCAAGTTGCCGCGCATCAGGCGCAAACCGCCCTCTGAAGAGAATGGCTGATCGACGCTGCGCAATACTTCCGTGTTGCCGGATGAGGACACAACGTCCTGCCAAACGGCTTCCCCCTTGGCATCGAGTGTTGGAGCTTTCTCGTAATCGCTAAACCCTTCGCCACCCATTACTGTGACAACATCCTCATTGAGCAGACCACCACGGCGCAGCTCGTGAATGAGGTAGGACATACCCCCAGCCGCATGAAAGTGGTTCACGTCCGCCTCACCATTGGGATAGACGCGAGCTAAAAGCGGCACCACACGGGATAACTCGTCCATATCTTCCCAGGTCAGGACGATGCCCGCAGCCCTGGCCATCGCAACCAAATGTAAGGTGTGGTTGGTGGACCCACCAGTTGCCAACAAACCGACCACCGCATTGACGACGGACTTTTCCGTGATGACGTCATAGAGGGGGCGATATTTGCCGGCGGTGGCAGTACACGCGATAAGCTTTTCTACCGCAGCACGAGTAAGCGCTTTACGCAAATCTGAATTAGGGTCGACAAAGGACGAACCAGCCAACTGTATGCCCAACATCTCCACCAGCATTTGATTACTGTTGGCGGTGCCATAAAACGTACAGGTTCCGGGGCTATGGTAAGACTTGGTCTCGATTTCCAGTAGTTTGTCTTCCCCTACTTCACCAGCGGCATATTGCTGGCGAACTTTCGCCTTTTCTTTGTTGGGGATACCGGAGGGCATAGGACCACCAGGCACAAATACCGCCGGCAAGTGGCCGAACTGCAGCGCACCGATGACCATACCGGGCACGATTTTGTCGCAAATCCCCAAAAACAAATTGCCGTCAAACATGTTGTGGGTCAAACCAACCGCAGTAGCCATAGCGACCACTTCGCGACTGAACAAACTCAACTCCATGCCAGCCTGCCCCTGGGTTACACCATCACACATGGCGGGCACACCGCTGGCAACTTGTGCAGTACAACCCATACTGCGGGCGACTTCTTTAATGAATTCGGGGTAGTGTTCATACGGCTGATGCGCCGACAGCATGTCNNGCCGTCTGCATCAGGCGAATAGTATTTTTATCCCCTTCACTACATGCAGCATAGGCGTGGGCGAGATTGCCGCAGGAGAGGCGGCGCTTCGGTGGATTTTGCTCCATCGTCGAGCGCATCGCATCGACATAAGCGGAGCGCTGCTTACGACTACGCTCAATAATTCGAGCGGTTACCGCCTCAACCGTAATATTCACATCAACACCTCTTATTCAGATCGATTCCAGCGGCGCCCATCACGGGCCAACATTTCGATGGCCTCAACAGGGCCGCTCGTGCCGGATTCATAACCCACCGGTTTTTTGTTTTTGTTTTTCCAGCCGTTGATAATGCGATCCACCCAATCCCACGCGGCTTCCACCTCCGCCTCGCTGACAAACAGTGTTTGATCATTGCGAATCACGTCGAACAATACGCGGGTATAGGCATCGTGTTTTTTGCCCTTCGCATTATCGGCAAATGAAAGATCCATACTGCGGTCTTCCAGTGGCACGCGTGCGTCAAGGCCGGCTTTTTTATTTTTCACCCGCAGATAAATGCCCTCATCAGGCTGCAGATGGATAATCAATTGGTTGGCGCAGTTCTGCGTGAGCTGATCGGCAAACAAATTGGTGCGATTTTGTTTGAACTGAATAACGATTTCCGAATGACGGCGATCCAGACGCTTGCCGGTGCGGATGTAGATCGGCGTACCGGACCAACGCCAGTTATTGATCTCTGCCTTAAGCGCCACAAAAGTTTCGGTAAAGCTGGTTCGTCCACCCTCTTCCTCTTCGAGATATCCAGGCACTGATTTACCGCCAACAGTGCCTTTGCGATATTGCCCGCGCACCGTGTTGTTTTCGATATCCTGATCGCTCATCGGTTTGAGACAGCTGAGGATTTTGAGTTTTTCCGTGCGTACAGAATCTGCGTCCAAATTAATCGGCGGCTCCATACACACCAGGCAGAGAACCTGCAACAGGTGATTCTGGATCATGTCGCGCATCGCGCCGGTCTGATCGTAAAAATCCCAGCGATTACCGCAGCCAACCGTTTCAGTAACGGATATCTGGATATGATCAATATGTTTGGAATTCCAAATGGGCTCAAAAATATCGTTGGCAAAGCGCAGCGCCAACAAATTCTGCACCGATTCTTTGCCGAGATAATGGTCAATGCGATAAAGCTGCTTTTCAGAAAATACGCGGCTCAACTCATTGTTGATCGCCATAAACGACTCTTTGCTGTCGCCGAGAGGTTTTTCCACTACCAGTCGCGTGGTAGGTTTGGCCAAGCCGCATTTTTCCAGCGCTGTACAAATTTTGCCGAAAATTAGCGGCGGTACAGCCAAATAAACAATAAGGTCGCGGTCGTCGCCGAAGTGAGTGGTTTTGATGCGCTCAAGATCCTCAGCTTTAGTGGAATCTCCCTGAACAAATGTCAGACGCTGGCTGAATTCTGCCCAAATTGCGTCATCGTAAAGAGAACCGGTGTTTTCTTTTAACCACTCTTTCACCTTGGCCAAAAAAGCATCTTGCTCGTTATGAGAACGCGCCATACCAAAGATGCGCGTGTTTTCGGGCATGCATCCATTCAATGTGAGGTAATAAAAAGCCGGATACAGTTTGCGCAGCGCCAGATCGCCGTCGCCCCCCACAATCAAGATGTCGGTATTCATAGAGGTTACACCTGCCTTTGTTTAAATAGAGTGGTCAAACGCGCCACGACCTTTTTATAAGGAGTCAACTGTGCGATAGGTTAGCCGCCGGGATTATGAAAAGTCAGCCTTGTCGAATCTGGAGGGCGGTGCACGGGATTTGCTCTTGCTTGACTTGATTTGCCCAGACCACAGCCCGGATTCGCAGAAACGTCTCACGCGAAACGGGTACGCAGGACCAGATTTTCGTAAGTACGGGACCCGATTTTCGTAGGTAAAGTGCGCTAAACGAGCCCCAAAGGACCGCCTCGTACCCAGGCAAACAGGCCGTATTGTAGAGGCTGGCCGGTTGCTTTTTCAACTGCGATTACGGATAATCCCGCAGCCTAAAGCACGCGAAAAGGGTCAGGTCACCAGCATGACTCAATCCGCCGACTGCCAACGCATTCGACGGCCAGAGCCACTACACATCAGATCAACCCGCATACCGCACGCAAACACCCCTTTGACACCTGGCGCAGCTGATGCGGCGCTTCCATCTTGACCAAACTGACTTACGGGATTAAACCATGGCACGTATCGCAATTAACGGTTTCGGACGCATTGGCCGCAACGTACTGCGCGCACTTTATGAAAGAAATCTGGATAAGGATCTGGAAATCGTTGCTATTAACGATCTCGGTTCGCCTGCCATCAATGCCCATTTGCTGCAGTTCGATACAGTCCACGGTCGCTTCGGCTCCGAAGTTTCTGCGGACAATGAGTCCATCACAGTTGATGGCCATAAAATCAAAATTATTGCCGAGCGCAATCCAGCCGCCCTGCCGTGGAAAGAACTCGGTGTGGACATCGTGTTCGAATGTACCGGCCTGTTTACAGCACGCGACAAGGCTGCAGCTCACCTGGAAGCCGGCGCAAAAAATGTTCTGATTTCCGCTCCCGGTACCGATGTTGATCTGACCGTTGTTTACGGCGTAAACCACGACAAAATTACCGCAGAACACAAAGTAATCTCTAATGCCTCCTGTACCACCAACTGTCTTGCACCGTTAGCAGCGGCCCTGCACGAAGGCATCGGCATAGTGTCCGGCTTGGCGAACACCGTTCACTCCTATACTAACGATCAAAACATCACTGATGCTTATCACAAAGACATGTATCGCGCGCGCGCCGCGGCACACTCTCTGATCCCTACCAAGACCGGTGCGGCTTCGGCGATTGGCTTGGTGATTCCGGAATTGGCCGGCAAACTGGATGGTCTCGCTATTCGTGTTCCTACCATCAATGTTTCGTTGCTCGACCTCACATTCCAAGCGCCGCGCAACACGACTGTTGCCGAAATCAACGAAATTGTCACCTCCGCCGCCAAGAGCCGTTTCGACGGTGTGATGCAAGTCAATACTCAACCGCTGGTGTCGGTGGACTTTAACCATTGCTCCGCTTCGAGCGTGTTTGACTCCACACAGACACGCGTCATCGGTGGCAATATGGTTAAAGTTCTCGCTTGGTACGATAACGAGTGGGGCTTCTCCAACCGCATGCTTGATACCACTATGGCGATTATGAAAGCCAACCGCTGATAGTTTCAGCAGTAGTGAAAAAAGGGGAGCAGTAGCTCCCCTTTTTTATTCAGCAGAACTTCAGCGGGAATCTGTATTCTCAGTTAGGTAAGAAATGGTCCGGCTGGTCGGCGCTTCGCGCTTACGCCGGTAAAACTTTCTGACAAATGGAGTGAATCATGTCGTCCACGTTGAACATGTCGTACCGGCTAAGATGGCTGAATATTTTTGTCTTATTGGCCTGTCCATTTTTTTATAGCTCGACATATGCTGAAACGGTGCTTTCACGAAGTGTGTACAAAGGATCCATCTCTGGCTGGAAAGTCGAGATGGTACGCACACTCAAACAAACCTCAGAAGACCACTATGAACTCCGATCCGAAGCGAAAAATCTATTTGCTTCAATTCGGGAAGTCAGCGAATTTGAAATCGGAGATNNACCACTGAAAAGATCGCGTTCGACTGGTCTGAGGGGGTTGCTCACTACACCAGGAGCGACCGATCACAAAACAACACCTCGCATGAAATTCAGCCAGGAATTCTCGATCCAGCCCTTTATCAGCTTGCAATGCAAGCTGATCTCGCCCAGGGGCGCGATGCTTTTTCGTATTCCTTCATCAAACGAAAGCGTATAGAAACATACATATTTACCAAACAGCCGGGAGCTAAGCTGAAAATCGGCAAACAAACATACGATTCAGAAGTTGTGTCACGTAAAGATCGAGATAAGGATAAGTCCACAACCATATGGGTGATTCCGGCGATTAATTATCAGGTCGGGCAAATCGAACACACCGATGACGGGGACACTTATCAAATTCGCCTCGCCGAATATGAGGGTGATTCGGCCCAGCTAAACCGGCTTTATGCACGTATTGCTCAATCGCTGCCTGACAATAACCGCGATGCTCTCTGAGTGAACATTGTAGAGATTGATTGGGCTTCTGAGGGATTGGCTAGCGAGAGTAAAAGATTGACTGGCGAGACGAGTCTCCAGCAGAATCCCTTGCTTTTAAACACGCCAAAAGCGTAAGCATCTGCCAATGAACAACTCCGAATTTCCCGCCGCCCCCGTCTGGCGGCGGCTTGCCGCGCTTCTCTACGATAGTTTTATTTTGCTTGCGATTAGCTTTCTTTACGGAGCAGCCGCCACTTTCATGGGGGCTGCTGCCGGTTGGCACCAAGCTGATTATCAACCCATGTTTCAACATTGGGCCTTCACTCTGGGTTGGGTATTGGTACTCGCGATATTTTATATCTGGTTTTGGCATAAATCCGGCCAAACCATTGGTATGCGCACCTGGCGCTTGAAACTCGTGGACGATGGCAACCCAAATATCACACCAAGGTGGCGCTTATGCGCTTTACGTGCTCTCGTATCGCCGCCATTGATCGTTTTAGGCGGCGTGGGATATTGGTATGGCTTGATCGATAAACAAAGACGTTGCCTGCATGACAGATGCTCACACACGCGAGTGATTGAGGTGGCGAAAGAGCGTTAAACCGAACGGCGGAGCAATCCCCATCCAAATAACGCGCAAAGTAATATAGGAATTATTACAGCGACAAAAGGCGAAAAGCCAAATATTAAACTGCTGGGTCCGAGCAAATCCTGAGTCGTCCGAAACACGATACCGACGATCACTCCGGTAAATATGCGGAAACCCATTGTGACCTGGCGCAACGGGCCAAAAATAAAACTGATGGCGATCATGACCAAACTGGCCGTGGCAAGCGGTTGCAGCGCTTTTTGCCAAAAGGCAAGCCGGTATTCCTTGGCGTCCTGCCCCTGGCGCTCAAGGTAATTGGCATAGGTATACAAACGCTTCATCGGCAAATCCTCCGCCGTCAGCACCAATACATCCAGAAGGCGCGGTGAAAGCTCAGAATGCCAAGTATTAGTCGTAAAAAAATCGGTCGTGACATGATCCCCGTGGAACACAGTACGCATACCGTTGCGCTCGAACCAATGATCCTCTTGAAAAATCGCTGATTCTACATAAGTGCTGCTTTCAAGCTGACCCTCGCCATCGAATTGAAGACGAGTGACCCCGAATAATTTTCCATTTGGCAATACCGCACTGAAATGCATGAATTCATTGCCCTCACGGTTCCAGATACCCCGCTGCCCTTGCAGCGCCGATTCATGTCCCAGTGCAATTGCTTTGCGGCTTTCGGCAAATTGATCGGATGTGGGAGTCACAAATTCACCGAGGAAAATTCCTATAACGATAAAGCCTAAAATGGGACGCATCACCGCCCAAATAATTTGCGTCACCGAAACGCCGGCGGCGCGCATTACTGTCAGCTCACTGGTATTAGCGAGCAACCCGAGTCCAATAAGACAGCCGACAAGCGATGCGAGAGGTAAAAAATCGTAGATACTTGAAGGGATGGAAAGCAGCGAATACAGAATCACCTCTTTGAAAGTGAAATTGCCCTCTATCCTGGCTCCTTGATCCACCAGCTCGGAAATAAAATCCAACGCCACAATAACGAGCAACACAACAAGGATGGAACCGGCAACGGAACGGCCTATATATCTTTTAATTTTTTTCATGCTGCCATACTCATCTGAATCATCGCCGCAAACGCAGCAGTGAAGGCATCAGCAGAAGCGCCAGTGCCAGCAGCAAAAATGCGCCGTGAACCCACCACAATAAAAATGGCACGGCTGCTCCCTCTTCCATCAATCCGCGCGCTGCGTTACTCACTACCAGATAAACGATATACAGCAAAATTGCCGGAATCATTTTGACGTAGCGGCCTTTACGCGGCTGGGTGCGGCTTAATGGAACGGCCAAAAGTGCGACCACCAGAACCAGCACTGGCAGAGACAGGCGCCATTGCAATGCAGCGCTGGCCTCCCGGGAATCGGACTGCCAAAGCGCCATGGTCGACTGGCCGTCTGTGGCTTTTTTCGGCCGTGCTTCAAATTCCGGCTCGGGGATGTACTGCGAATAGCGACTAAATGTGATTTCTTCATAATCCGCATCCCCGGGCTGACCGCGATATTGCCGCCCACGCTCCAACACTAGATAACGTTTGCCGGTGGTGGGATTCAGTACTGTCTGGCCGGTAGCCGCCGTCAACACAGAAAGCTGGTCGCTCGTTTCCGCCGTGCCGGCGAGAAAAACGCCCTGCAGTTGTTTTTTATCCGTACTAAGGCTCTGTGCGTAAGACACTCCATCACGACTGCTCAATTTATGAAAACGTGCGGGTTTTAGCGTCTCAAATTCCGTTCTGTTGCGTTGTTCAACAAACAAATCCTCTGCCGCTTTCACCCCTACAGGGCTTACATACAAACTCAGGATTGCCACAATGGTCGCCACAATAACGGCAGTCGTCAGCGTATAACCCACCAGTCGTCGCTCACTCATGCCGCAGGCGGAAAGAACCGTCATTTCACTGTCGACGTATAAGCGTCCATAAGCCAATAGAATGCCGATAAAAAAACCCAGTGGCAGAATCAATTCGAGAAAGGACGGCAGGCGATAACCCATGAGGGTCAACAGAACTTCTGCATCTAATTTGCCGGCGGCGGCATCGGCAAGATAGCGAACAAAGCGGCCGCTCATAATGATCAACAGCAGTACGGAGCTGACCGCAACCATGCTGGTGAGGACTTCTTTGGCGAGATAACGAAAAATAATCACATTGGCAGGCTTTTTTGTAGTGACCGGCGTGAGACCGCAGTCGCAGTGAAAGTTCTAAAGCACATTTTGCGCGCATTATAGCCTGCACCGTTGGTGCCCGCACACCGCGTCCACATTGAAATAATTCGGTTCAGGGGCCACTATATGAAGGCACTTCATTTTTCTTTTCATTATTCATCGGGGCACAGGTATGGATTTTTTGGTAAAAACCGGTCAGTTGGACACTCTGCGTACAGATTGCCTTGTGGTGCAGGTTTACGCGGATAAGTCTTTGTCCAGGTCGGCGCAGACTCTCGATGAAAAATATGACTTGATTTCCAGGCTGCGTGATCTCAATGAATTACCGACCAAAGTGGCAAATTGCACATGGGCATTGCCACCTGCCGGCGCCCCGTTCAAACGGGTGTTGCTGATTTGCGTCGGCACGACCAGCCAAACCCTCACCCGACAGAACATCAAAAGTGCAGCTCAGGCGGTCACCAAAGCGCTCAAAAGCAAATCCATTAAAAACGCTGTCTGGTCGGTGGAAAATTCATCGGAAGTGGATTCGCAGGTTTTTGCTGCCATTATCGCCGAGGCGGCAACAAGCGGTGTCTACACCTACAGTGAAACCAAAACGCAAAATGTCAGCACCCCTGCGCTAACCAAACTTACCTTGCACAGCATAGAAAAACTCGACGCAGCCTGGCGTAACGGTTTACAACGCGGCAAATATATTGGCGAGGGAATTAATACTGCACGCCATCTCGGCAACCTACCTGGGAATATTTGCACCCCCACCTATCTCGCCAAACGGGCTCAAGCGCTCGCCGGGGGCAAACTCGCCGTGAGTGTTATGGATGAAAAACAGATAGCCAAACTGGGAATGGGCGCTTTTATGTCTGTGGCGGCCGGTTCCGATCAGCCGGCGAAATTTATTGTGATGCAATATCGTGGCGCTGCCGCGTCCAACGCTCCCGTGGTATTGGTGGGCAAAGGCATTACCTTTGACACCGGCGGTATCAGTATCAAACCCGGCCCGGCTATGGACGAAATGAAATTCGACATGTGCGGCGCGGCGAGCGTGTTGGGCGTTATGACAGCCCTGCAGCAACTGCAACCGCGCAAGAATGTGGTGGGCGTCATCGTCGCCACCGAAAACATGCCCAGCGGCAAAGCCACCAAGCCGGGCGATGTGGTGACTTCCATGTCCGGTCAGACCATCGAGATTTTGAATACGGATGCGGAGGGGCGTCTAGTGCTGTGTGATGCGCTGACCTACGTGGAGCGCTTCAAACCAAAAGCGGTGATCGATATTGCCACCCTGACAGGAGCCTGTGTTATCGCGCTGGGTAATCATGCATCTGGACTGTTTGCCAACGACCAAGCGCTCGCCGATGAATTGCTGGCGGCAGGTCAAGCGGCGCAAGACCGGGCTTGGCAAATGCCGCTGTGGGACGATTATCAAAAAGCGCTCGACAGCAATTTTGCAGATATGGCAAATGTGGGTGGTCGCGAGGGCGGCTCCATCACCGCCGCCTGTTTTTTGGCTCGCTACACTAAAAACTACAAGTGGGCGCACTTGGATATCGCCGGTACGGCGTGGCAAGGCGGTGGTGCCAAAGGTGCAACCGGCCGCCCCGTTGGTCTGTTGATGCAATATCTGCTTGGCGAAAACGGCGGCTGATCGCTGGTGCGTATCGATTTTTATGTTCTGCAGTCGTCCTCCGTAGAGGAGCGCCTTCATTTTGCCATCCGCCTGACGGAAAAAGCATGGCAACAGAACTGCAGCGTTGTTTTACTTGTGGCGGACCTCGCCACTGCAGAGCTTCTCGACACTCAGCTTTGGCAGTTCAAGCCGGAGTCATTTATTCCCCACAGCCGGACAGATGCGGATGCACCGGTGGTGATCACTACCAACCCGGACCTGCTGCCGCTGCGCGATTTGTTGATCAACCTCGGCCCCGCGCTTCCGCGAGAAATAGAACGATTCCAGCGGTTGGCGGAGGTGGTGATTCAGATACCGGAAGTGCTGGAACCGACCCGGTCGCGCTACGGTCGATACCGTGAAATGGGCTGCGTGGTGAATACCCATAAATTAACGTCCTAAACAAAAAATTGCGGGTAAACCCGTTTGTGGCAATACTTAGGACAGAACTGGAATAGGGATACCCCACTCGTTTGAGCGAAGCCATCTGGAGAATTCATCCGGATGTGCACCAGAACCTCAGCCGAGCAGCATCACTGGGAACGGGCAATAAGATAATAAAGAGCCACGAAACAAGGCTTTACCTGCTAGAGCACACATTAATGAATCCAGACAACCCGCTGCCTGCCGAACAAAACAAGGCAAAGCCGCACACCGATGATGATGCGGACCACATTCCCACTCTCGATGAGGCGCTTGATCTGCCGGCTGAACTTGGCGAATATGAAGCCGCTCCGTCCACAATGGGCGACGTTAAGGAACTCACCAGCGATGAGTCGTCGCACAACCTGGAACTCAGCGTAAACCTCGGTTACGCGGAAGAGACGGAAGATTACGTCGAAAACGACGATCTTGCGGAAATGGACGAAATACAAACACTACCTCTTGCGGAGATGGTATTGGACGATTCACAGGACCAACTGGTCAGCGCTGAGCAAAAACAGCAGATCGCCACGCTCGAAGCCATTGTTTTCGACGGCGGGAATCCCAACGCACCGGCACCCAAAAAAGACCGGAGCGATGAGAAACCAAACCTTAATACAGAGCGGGAGTCTGCTACCGCTGACGATATTCCGCCTCTACCGGAATCTCTCGTGTTCGCTACGCCGCCGCCTGTATCGCCGCCGCTGACCAAACCCCTGCCGACCAAAAGCGAAAATCCTTTTCTGCCGCAACATATTCTTGACCGCCTCAATCAGGGCAAACGCAATCTGGTGGAAGAAATCGCCCAATCGAGCGCCGCGTTGGATGCCAGCACCGCCATTCTGCGTACCCATGCACGTGCGGAGCGACTGACCAAACCGACCTACAGCGAACCCCGACCGCAACACTCCTTCAGCCGGGACAAAACGGCGCAGCAAAAACAGAAGATGGTGGACGATTTGGTTGAGGAATACTTGCCGTTGATCGCTGCGGAGTTGCGCCGCCGCTTGCGCAAGCTGCTCGACGAATAACGCCGGGTCCCGCATACACAGTTAACATTTCTTGTCCTGCGCCATTGGCAGCACCGGAACTACATTTTTTACTGCGTCCGCTATGAGCGGTACCGGCAACAACAATTTTTAATGCCTTCCACCACGAGCAGTTTTGGAAACAACAATTTTTACTGCCTTCCACCATGGGCAGTTTTGGAAACAACTTAATCGCCTTGTCCCATGAGCAACACCGGAAACAACGACCGTAATTTTCCCAGCGCGGCGGACGATGCCAAAACCGCCCGTCTCACCCCCGCCGTCACCCCGCAGCTCGCATCGCCTTCTTATCGTCTGGCGTTTGATGACGAAGAGTTTTTACTGCGCGACGAAATGCGCCCGGTGCGGCTGTTGCTCGAACTCAGCAAGCCGGAAATGATTTTGACCGAGCACCAGGTCCGCCATACGGTGGTGATTTTTGGCAGCGCGCGCACACTCAGCCGGCAAGAGGCGGAAGGATTCGTCCAGCTCGCCGAGAGCAATGTGCAGCAAGATCCGCAAAACACGCTACTTCAGAGTTTACTGTCCCAGGCGAAACGTAACTGGCGGCAGGCGCAGAATTATGAGACTGCCCAGGAACTGGCGAGGGTGATCACCGAGCGCAGTGAAGTGGAAAACATCTCGCCCATTCATGTGGTGACCGGCGGCGGGCCGGGGATTATGGAGGCGGCGAATCGCGGTGCGCATGAAGCGGGTGGGCAGTCGGTGGGCCTGAATATCGTGTTGCCGAGAGAGCAGGAACCAAACCCTTACATCACCCCGGAGCTCTGCTTTCGCTTCCACTATTTCGCCATGCGCAAAATGCACTTTCTCATGCGCGCCCGGGCATTAGTGGCATTTCCGGGGGGCTTTGGTACGTTGGACGAACTGTTTGAAACCTTGACGTTGATTCAAACAGGCAAAATCAAGCCGCTGCCATTACTCATGTTCGACCGCGCCTACTGGCAGAAACTGATCAATTGGGATCTNNGAAGCGTGGGAGATCATCCGCACGCAATTCCTCAGCTCATAAATCAACGGTTAAACAGCAAGCCTCAAAAAACCCAGCTTTGTCCCTGCATCGGCGCTTCTGCTTTGATGCGTTTGTCCTGCCATAACTTTTCCGCCAGCGCATCCAGCGCTTCTGATTCGCCGTGTACCAGCGCAACACGCGGCTGGCTGGTGAAATTACCAACCCAGTCCATAAGTTCGGTCTGTCCCGCGTGAGCAGAAAACCCTCCCAGGGTTTCAATCCGCGCGCTCACCACATATTCCTCGCCAAACAACCGAATACGTTTTGCGCCGTCCACCAGCACGCGGCCTAATGTGCCGCGCGCTTGAAACCCGACGAACATCAAAGTGTTGTGCTTGTCCCAAACGCGTTGTTTGATGTGGTGGCGAATACGGCCGCCGGTACACATGCCACTGCCGGCGATAATGATCGCTCCGCGCTGAATTTTGTTGATCGCCATGGACTGCTCCACCGTTGCCGACAAATGCAACCGCGGGATGAATTTGCGCAGGGAATTCTTATCGCTTTCCCGCAATGGTCGGATATCGTCGGCGTCCAGTTCCGCCAGCCAGCGATCGTAAATATGTGTGATGGCGATAGCCATGGGACTGTCGAGAATTACCTGCCAATCATCAAGCTTGCCCTGGTGCGCCAGTAAGCCGATGTAGAACATCAGCTCCTGGGTGCGACCGACGGCAAACGCCGGAATGATCACATTGCCGCCGCGCCTCCAGGCGTCGCGTAGAATTTCCTCAAACTGCGTGACTGTGTCTTCCAGCGAGCGGTGGTTGCGATTGCCGTAGGTGCCTTCCATCAGCACCACATCCGCCTGGGTCAAGGTCGTCGGATCATTCATCAGCACGGCGTTGCGTTTGCCAAGATCGCCGGAGAAAACCAGGGTTTTCTGGCGCCCCTGCTCATCAAACCGAATTTCGGTAATTGCGGAGCCGAGAATGTGGCCGGCATCGTGGAAAGTCACACTGGCCCCCCCGATGGTAAAAGCTTCGCCATACGGCGCGGTGTCGCAGGCGTGTAGCACACTTTCAACATCTGCCAAGGTGTACTCGGGTGGTAACGGCGGCAATCCGCGACGCTGGCGCTGGCGGTTTTCCCGTTCGAGATCGCGCTCATAAAGTCCGGCGGCGTCCCGCAGCATGATGCCCAATAATTCTGCGGTTGCTGGAGTACACCAAATCGGGCCGCGAAAACCATCGTGAACCAGTTTGGGCAGAAGACCCGAGTGATCCAGATGGGCGTGGGACAGGATCACGGCGTTCAACTCAGCAGGCTTAAAACCAAACCACTCTTCCGGCAGACGCTCTACCGCATCACCTCCCTGATGCATGCCGCAGTCCAACAAAATTTGGCCAAACCCGGCCGAATGCAACAAATGACACGAACCCGTGACCTCCTGGGCCGCACCTAAAAACTTTATCGTGGCCATGACAACCTTCTTATCTGTATGAATAAACCCGACTTGGGGCGCGTCACCAAGGCTACCGCAAATCGACTTTTTGGGTTTGACCTATAACAGCAATCCGCCACCCCGTGCTTGTTCTGTTTGACCAGCGACCCTAATCCCCAGCCCATGCTCCCCAAGAATGTGAATAGTTCACGTCGGCACGCACTACTTTTTCACGGCGCCATATCCCCGCGCCAAGCAAACTGCCCCTACTCGCCCATGTGCTTATTTGATGAACCATGTTGCCTATTTGATGAAGGAGTATCGCCATGAGATCCATTCCGCTTGTTCACACCCTCTACAAACTGAACAGACGACTCGTCCAGGTCGGCGTTCTGACGCTCATTCCCACCCTGTCGGGTTGCCTGTTAACCAGCCCGTTCTGGAATCAGGAGTTTGCCACCCACACGGAAGCTATTCCGATGCAGGCTTTTTCCACAAGTACCAGCAACCCGGTGAAATTTGAATGCGCCAAGGCGGCCCACTTTGGCCTCTACCCCTCAGCAGATACTGCGAGCTGGGTGACGGTGGCCAACATTTCACCGAGCACCAGCGGCTCATATGACCCGCAAGGTAACCGCATATATAGCGCCGGGACTAAAACCGCTCTCCCCGCCAGTTGCTGGCGTCAGGATCCTGCCAATTCCATTTGGTACGCGGCAATACGCGCTACCCAACTGACAACTTCCGGCAGCACCACCCAATATCAGACTTTTTTCAAGTCTGGCCTGGAGTGTCTGGGAAGGGAGATAGGCAAAGCGACCAGTTGGGTTGGCTGGATCAACAAAAATTGTGTCGCCACTTATTCCGGCAGCACCACCAGTATTCCCTACGTGATTGTGTATTCCGCTAGTTGATAAAAAGACCGCCAGCGCTGCGACGCTGGCGACCCTTAGGAGAACCTTATGCGCAAACCTAATGTAATTTTTCTTTCAATCATCGCCATGGCGGCATTATTGCCGCACACATCACGCTGGATCGACACACCGCAAGACGATCCTTTGGCGACGAGCACATCGCCGCTTACTGAGGAGTCGAAACCCGTATCCGCTGAGCCGGCAAAAAAACCCGATGAATCGGTCGCGGCTACCAATTTTGTCCCGCAGCTCCCGGCACCATCCGGCACCGCTGAGCAATCTACATCTGCGCAATCGACAGCTGCGCCAGCGACCGAACCTTCCGCTGACGAACCGGACCCGCGGCATGTGCTCCCTATTGAGGAACCGACTGCGACTACCGAACCCTTGGCGGAATTGGAAGAAGTCTATCTGACCGAGGTCTTTGACCCAGAGTGGGCGACGCCCTTGGAAGAAAGTTTTCACAGTGTCTTTGACGCAGTCCGATTGCAGGACAGTAGGGTGGAACAAGCGGAATGCCGCACGACTTTGTGCCGGTTTGCCATCACCCACAAAAACTCCGCAGCACAGGATGCTTTTGTGCAAGCGTTTCTACAAAGCCGGCTACTGCCCATGAATCAGGTCACCATTGCTCAACACAGCCAGAAAACCGCCGATGGCAATATCGCTGCCGTGTATTTTCTCGCCCGCAATGAGTTGGCCCAAGCGCATCATTAATACCCCTCCGCGCGCCCTGGCGGGGCATTTTCTGCCATGTATAATGCGTCCCTTTCCCTCCGCAAAAGCCGGAGGCGATCCTCTTCGATTTCCGAACGCGCTGTTACGGCTCTAATTAATTAATTGTCACAGGCTCCGATTCAATGGAAAAAACCTACCAACCAGCCGCTATCGAACAAAACTGGTACAAAACCTGGGAAGAAAATAATTATTTTGCTCCCCAGGGTGAAGGCTCGCCCTACTGCATCATGATCCCGCCACCAAACGTCACCGGCAGCCTGCATATGGGCCACGGTTTCAACAACGCCGTGATGGACGCCATGATCCGCTACCACCGTATGAAAGGCTGCGACACCCTCTGGCAAATGGGCACCGACCACGCCGGCATTGCCACGCAGATGGTGGTGGAGCGCCAATTGGCTGCTCAGGGAATTAGTCGCCACGATTTAGGCCGTGAAAAATTCCTGGAGAAAGTATGGGAGTGGAAAGCGGAATCCGGCGGCAATATCAGCCGCCAATTGCGTCGCCTGGGTTCATCCCTGGACTGGAGCCGCGAGCGCTTTACCATGGACGAGGGTTTGTCCAAAGCCGTGCAGGAAGCGTTTGTCCGCCTCTACGACGACGGCCTGATTTATCGCGGCAAACGCCTGGTGAATTGGGACCCGAAACTCCATACCGCCATCTCCGACCTGGAAGTGGAAAACCGCGATGAAAAAGGCCACCTCTGGCATATGCGCTACCCGCTCGCCGACGGCGCTAAAAC
>DJFQ01000227.1:0-7258 GCA_002432095.1 Marinagarivorans sp. UBA5868
GCTACCGGCCACCCGTCACGCATTATGGATGGATCTTTCGCCAACCAAGTACTGGCACAGATGTATCTTTACGAACGCAAATTTGCCGATCTTCCAGAGGGTGAAAAGGCTAAGCAGGTGTACGTTGAAGTGCTGCCAAAAAAACTGGATGAGGAAGTGGCAAAAGCCATGNNTGGAAGGTTTTGGCGGTGTGCTTACGCGTTTACGACCCGAACAAGCCCAATATATTCACGTGGACGTGGACGGCCCTTATAAACCGGACAGTTACAAATACTGATAAACAGGATTTTTATGAGCGACGAATTTCGCCTGAGCTTTGAATTTTTTCCGCCGAAGACCGACCAGGGCCGCACTAACCTGATGCAGGTGGCGCAAGAACTCAGCCAGTTCCAACCGGAGTTTTTTTCCGTGACTTATGGCGCTGGCGGTTCTACTCGCGATAACACTAAAAATATTGTTCAGGCATTGATGGATCTTGGTTTATCTGTCGCACCGCACCTGTCGTTCGGTGGCGATGAAGAGCCGACGATTCTAAAATTGCTGCACGAATATCAAAACATGGGCGTCCAGCGAATCGTTGCCCTGCGCGGTGATCGGCCATCCGGCATGGGCGGAGGCTCGCAAATGGTGTATGCCAATCAGCTGGTGGCGTTTATTCGTCAGCATTTTGGCGATAAATTCCATTTGGAAGTTGCGGCTTATCCAGAAATCCACCCGGAAGCGGACAGTTACGATCACGACATCCGCTATCTAAAAGGGAAATTCAGCGCTGGCGCCAATTCCGCTATTACCCAGTATTTTTTTAACCCAGATGCGTATTTTTATTTCGTCGAGCAATGCACACGCGCCGGCATTCACCAGTCAATTGTGCCAGGCATAATGCCGATCACAAATTTCAAAAATCTGTCGCGCTTCAGCGACAACTGTGGTGCGGAAATTCCGCGCTGGGTGCGCAAACGCCTGGCAGCCTATGGCGAGGATCTGGAAAGTATTAAAGCGTTTGGCCTGAATTTGATCAGTGAGCTGTGTGAAACCCTGCTCGACAACGGCGCACCCGGTTTGCATTTTTACACCATGAATCAAACTGAGCCTACGGCGACTCTGCTACACAATCTAGGCCTGGATTCCGAGTGATATGCGCGTCCCTCGCCTCTATCTAAATGCGCAGCTGAACGCCGGCCTGTCTGTGTCACTGGACGAGCCGCAAAGTCACTACCTGAACAAAGTGCTGCGCATGGAAGCGGGTCGGGAATTGCAGGTTTTTAATGGCGATGGCAAGGAATATCGCGCGACCATCACCAAGGTGGATAAACGCGCGGTGGAAATCGCTGTGCTCAGCGGCGCCGAGATTAATAGGGAGTCACCATTGCACACCCATCTCGCCATCGGTATTTCCCGGGGCGAGCGCATGGACTGGGTGTTGCAAAAAGCGACGGAATTGGGCGTAACTAAAATTACGCCTCTGTTCACCGAGCGCACGGAAGTGCGTCTGCAGGGCGAGCGGCTGGAGAAAAAAATTCAACATTGGCAGCAAATCACCTTGAGTGCCTGCGAACAGTGCCAGCGCAACGTTCCACCGCAATTGCTTCCGGCACAGGATATTTCCTCATTTCTGCCACAGGATAATTCCGCGCTTAAGCTCGTGCTGCATCACCGCACCGAACAAACACTGCGGCAATTGCCACTACCTTCGTCCGTCACTTTATTGGTGGGGCCGGAGGGGGGGCTGAGTGAACGGGAAATCGAATCGGCTGTTCGTCAATTCGATTACACCCCTCTCACTCTCGGTCCACGCGTACTGCGCACGGAAACCGCGCCAGTGGCGGCGCTAGTCGCCGTGCAGATGTTGTGGGGCGATTTGAGTTAGCGTTATCGGCGAGCACTGCTCATAAGATTTTCGACCACTTCTTTAAACCCCTTGCGCGCCTCAACAACTGACGGTCGTTGGTTGTGAAGTGCGAGATAGCGAGCCAACGCAGGGTGATGATCGAGAGCGACAAAACCGGACGTCCCATTTAGCCCCGCCAACAGTGCCAAATCCGCCATCGACAATTGGCTTCCATGCACAAATAAGCTCTTGTCATTTTTCCCCGCCAACGCTTTTTCAAATTCGTCATACGTCACTTGAATCTGCCGATTTGCGGTGGCGATGCGCTCCTGGTCCTGCTGCTCCGCCGGCTTCAAGCTTTGAAAAAATAACAGCGCCGCATTGGTCGTCAGATAAAGATCGGCTAAACGATCTTTCAACCGCACTTGGCGGGCGTCGTCTGGATTCGCGGGGATCAGCTTGGGCACTTGGTAATACTGGTCCAACCACTCAATGATTGCCGTGGACTCTGGAATCAATCCGCCGGGAGTTTTTAAACACGGGACTTTCCCTAAGGGGTACAACTCACGATAGCGCTGCCGGGATTCCGGGTCGAAGAGGTCGACCCGGATCTCATTGAACGACACATCTTTTTCGTAAAACGCCATTTTGGTTTTGTGACTGAAAGAGGAAAGGGGATTGCAGTAAAGGTCCATACACTGACTCCTGGTTGATGAAACCGCGCAGGTCTGCACGGAGAATATGACTGACCAGTCAGTCTAATGATAAATTTGCAGCCGTCAAGATGAGTTGTCGTTAAAATAGCCGACCTATGACCACACCCAAACCCAACGCCCAAAGTCGAATTCTTGAAGCCGCTGAATGCCTGATGTTGCAGGAAGGGTTTCACAGCGTGTCCGTCGACCGTATCATCGCCTCGGCGGGGGTGAGCAAAGGCTCATTTTTCTATCACTTCCCGACTAAGGATTCGCTGCCCGCGGCATTGCTGGAACGGTTCCTCAATCGCCAGGGCGGCGCGATGGCGGAATTGATGGCGGAAGCAGAGGCGATCCAAGACCCACTGGCCCGCGCATGCAAGGTGATTGAAGGTTTGCCGCCGCTGTTTACCCACGCACTTCAGGGCGCTCCGGGTTGCGTCATGGCCGCTTTCTCCTATCAGCTCACCCAGGATTTTCCCGAACTCAAGAACATCAGTCGGGCGGCGATTGACGGCTGGCGGCGGCATTTTGGCGAGTTGCTCGCACCGCTCACCCAGAATCGGCCGGCGCTACCCAATGGAGAGGCGCTGGCGGAACATCTGCTGTGCTGCCTGCAGGGCGCGAGCGTTTTAGCCCGCATCAAAGGCGATCCCTCTGCCCTCGCGGAGGCCGCACAGCAGTTCAACTTGTACCTGACCTGCCTCATGCACAGCGCTGGTTCAGCATCTTCCGAAAACACGACAAGCGCGTATACTTGCGCGATTGTTTCACCCCGCCAGGATTCATAAGTGACCGACGACATCCCCCAATCCACCGACAATTACGTCACCTGGTTTCGGCATTCCTGTCCGTACATCAATGCGCATCGCGGCAAAACCTTTGTCATCATGTTGCCCGGCGACTGCATCGAGCAGAGCAATTTCTTCAATATTATTTCGGACATCGCGCTACTGAGCAGCCTCGGGGTGAGACTGGTCGTGGTGCACGGTGCGCGTGATCAGATCGACGAGATGCTTGGCGAGGATGTGGTTTCTCAGTTTCACAAAGGCTTGCGCATTACTTCGCGCCAGGATATGGAAGCGGTATTGCAAGCTGTGGGCAGCACCCGATTTAAGTTAGAGGCGCATTTTTCCAACGGCTTACCGAGCTCGCCAATGTACGGTGCGAAAATCCGCATGCGCAGTGGCAATTTTGTCACCGCAATGCCTCAGGGCGTGATCGACGGAATCGACTTCCAATATACCGGCAAGGTGCGCAACGTCGACCGTCAGGGCATTATCAGTTTGCTCGACTCCGGTGCGCTGGCGCTGGTATCGCCCTTGGGTTATTCCGCTACCGGCGAGATTTTTAATTTGAATTTTGCCGATGTTGCGATCCAAATTTCCCTGGCCATCAATGCCGACAAATTAATTGCGTTTAATGATGACGGCCCGATCCGCGACGCCGTAGGCAACATCTACCGCGAATTAACGCTGCTGAAATGCGAGAAATTTCTCGTCGAGCAGCCGGAGGCCAACCGCAGCAATACTTATTTTTCGCTGCGCGCCTGCTACAAAGCCTGCGATGGTGGTGTGCCTCGCGCCCACGTTATTTCCTCTCGAGAAGATGGCGCGTTACTCAAAGAGCTATTTACTCGCGACGGTGCCGGCACCATGGTGTACCGGGACAGCTACGAAACCATCCGCCGCGCGCGCATCGACGATGTACAGGGATTGCTTAAGCTGATCGAGCCATTAGAATCTGATGGCATTCTCGTCAAACGATCACGGGAATTGCTGGAGCGCGAAGTTCACAGCTTCACCGTCATGGAAAAAGACGGCCTGATTATTGGCTGCGCGGCGCTCTATCCCTTTTCAGAGCCTGGTTCCGGTGAGCTCGCCTGCGTTGCAGTGGATAAGGACTATCGCCGGGACGGCCGCGCCGCCAAGCTGCTCACACATGTGGAGCGTCAAGCACTCAAACTTGGGATCAACCGACTCTACGTGCTCACCACACAAACCGCCCATTGGTTTATTGAACAGGGTTTTGTTGAAACCCTGGTGGACTTGCTGCCGGTCGAACGCAAAGCTCTGTATAACTATCAACGCAAATCCAAAGTATTCGTCAAACACCTGCACGAAATTCGCTGAATGCCTGCCAGCACCTGATTCGCCCTCCCGCGTCACAGGGTCTAGACTTTCCCTGTGGCCGCGCTCGCGGGCTGATTAACAGGTGATTGATGCAGACCTCTCCCGACGACTTACGCCAGATCGACATCATCAAGATGTACAACACCAAAAAATGTTTGGTGATTGATGATTTTCCGGAAATTCGCGGCTCACTGATGCGCACCTTGCGCAACTTCGGCGCGGATTCGGTGGATACCGCAGCCGATGGTGATGAGGCGGTAAAACTCTGCGGCCAGAATCGCTACGACATCGTGATTTGTGATTACAACCTGGGAATGGGCAAAGATGGGCAGCAGGTTCTGGAAGAGGTCCGCTATCTTCGCGTGCTGTTAATGACCAGTCTGTTTGTGATGCTCACTGGCGAGTCATCTCGGGAAATGGTGCTGGGGGCGCTGGAATGTCAGCCCGACGACTACATCACCAAACCCTACACCGAAGCGTCTCTGCGTACCCGTCTCAATCGCGCCATCATCCGCCACGAAGCACTGCTCCACATCAAAAAAGCAATTTCCGATGGGGATTACCAAAAAGCGGTGGACTCCTGCAATGAGCTCATCAAATCCGGTAGCCGTTACAGCAATGACTGCATCAAAATGAAAGGCCAGTTGCTCTTCCTGTTGCGGCAGCTGGCGGAAGCCAAGCAGCTTTATGAGAGTGTTCTGGATAAAAAGCCGCTGATATGGGCCAAGCTCGGCATGGGCAAAACTCTGTTGGAAATGGGCAAACTGGACTCCGCCGAGGATATTCTTGAAGAGGTTATTCGCGAGGATGCCCGCTATATCGAAGCTCACGATCTGCTGGCCGATGTATTTGTGGCCAAAAACGATATGCTGAGCGCGCAAAAAGCCATTGAGAAAGCGTCCCACGTATCGCCCAAATCCGTNNAAATGCCACCAAAACGCGATTAAATGGGGTATGAATTCTTGCCACGAATCGGCTCAGGATTATTTCAACTACGCACGAAAAGTATCGGATGTGGTACGGGACGGCGATAGTCCGGGCGAAGGCAATGTCATGGTGAAGCAGGCGATCAGCTATTTAGATCGGGCTCGCAAACGCTACGGCAATTCACCTGAGGTAGAAGCTCAATCTCATATGGTGGAAGCGCAGTTGTTCCACAGCCAGGGCAAAACAGACAAGGCTCAGGAGTCAACCGAGAAAGCTAAAAAACTCTATAACAATTTAAAGAGCCCCTCCGTCGACGCCAGCCTCGAATTAGCCCGCACCTTGCACACCATGAATGAGGAAGAACAGGCCCGCGCGATTCTCACATCGCTGGCAGCCAACCATCCAAACGACAAAAAACTGTTGCGGATCATTGACGGTATCACCAGTGAGCCGATTTCGGACGATGGCAAGGTGGTCGCCACCAGACTCACCAAAACAGGTATTTCGTCTTACGAGGAAAAGGATTTTGACACGGCCATAGACGTGTTCAATCAAGCCATCAATGCCTACCCGAAACACATAGGTCTGAACCTCAACCTGATTCAAGCAGTGCTGGCGGCCACCGAAGTCGTGGGCGCCAATCCAAAATATGAAAAATTGTGCCGCCGCAGCATTCGTGCCATAGGTCAAATTAATAGCGATCACAAGCAGTTCAAACGTTACGCCTTCCTGCAAAAACAACTTAGCAAGCATTACCCTGAAGTGCTGACGGCCGTCTAAGAAGTTCAACTGCGACTGCAATAACCACCCCGCCCTTCGGGCACCCCTCCGAAGGAGCGGAATTTGGACTGACTCCATCGTGATGTCACCAGTCCATCAGCGTATCTAAGGTGCGGCTTCGACTTCGCTCAGCCACCGAGTATGCGGGTTAGGATATGGAAACATCAGAAATGCTTGGAGTTTTGGGGTAGCTGAATTGTTTTTGGTATCCTTGCGGGCTTTCTCCGCCTCACTGCGGGTCTTTAGTCAATTCGAGGTCGTCCCCATGCCGCAATATCGCTCCCGCACCACCACCTCCGGCCGCAATATGGCCGGCGCCCGCGCGCTTTGGCGCGCCACTGGGATGAAAGATGAAGACTTTCAAAAACCGATCATTGCTGTAGTCAATTCTTTCACGCAATTCGTTCCGGGACACGTACACCTGAAAGATCTGGGTCAGCTGGTCGCTAGACAGATCGAAAAAGCCGGAGGTGTAGCCAAGGAGTTCAATACCATCGCGGTGGATGACGGTATCGCCATGGGTCACGACGGGATGCTCTACAGCTTGCCCAGCCGCGACATCATCGCCGACTCCGTGGAATACATGGTGAACGCGCACTGTGCCGACGCCATGGTGTGTATTTCCAACTGCGACAAGATCACCNNACCCCCGGCATGCTGATGGCCGCCATGCGTCTCAATATCCCCGCTGTATTTGTCTCTGGCGGCCCCATGGAAGCGGGCAAAACCAAACTCGCCAATCATGGACTGGATCTGGTGGACGCCATGGTCATAGCGGCGGACAGCTCAGTGTCGGATGAAACCGTGGCGGAATACGAACGCAGTGCCTGTCCCACCTGTGGCTCCTGCTCCGGCATGTTCACGGCCAACTCCATGAACTGCCTGACCGAAGCGCT
>DJFQ01000227.1:7266-35818 GCA_002432095.1 Marinagarivorans sp. UBA5868
ATCGTTGAGATCACCCGCCGCTACTATGAGCAGGAGGACGCCAGTGTTCTGCCGCGCAACATCGGCAACGAAGCCGCCTTTGCCAACGCCATCGCCCTCGATATCGCCATGGGCGGCAGCACCAATACCATTCTTCACCTGCTGGCAATTGCCCGCGAAGCGGGGACGGATTTCGATCTAAGCACCATTGATCGTCTGAGCCGCAAGGTGCCACAACTGTGCAAGGTGGCGCCCAACACTCAGAAATACCACATCGAAGACGTTCACCGCGCCGGTGGCATCATGGCCATTCTGGGCGAGTTGGACCGCGCCGGCCTGATCAACAACCAATGCAGCACCGTCCACACGCGCACCATGAAAGAAGCCATCGAAAGTTGGGATATCACCCTCAACCCATCGCCTGAAGTAATCAAGTTTTATCGGGCGGGCCCCGCCGGCATTCCAACTCAGCAGGCGTTCAGCCAAGCCACTCGCTGGCCAATGCTGGACGCGGATCGCGCCCAGGGCTGCATCCGCTCCCTCGAACACGCCTACTCTCGCGAAGGCGGTCTGGCGGTACTATTCGGCAATATCGCCGAGAAAGGCTGCGTTGTGAAAACCGCCGGGGTGGACGAGAGCAATTTGGTATTTGAAGGCGTCGCCCATGTCACAGAATCTCAAGATCAGGCGGTGCAACACATTCTTGATGGCCTGGTGAAAGCCGGTGACGTTGTAATTGTTCGTTACGAAGGCCCTAAAGGAGGGCCGGGCATGCAGGAAATGCTCTACCCCACTTCTTATCTGAAATCGAAAGGATTAGGAAAAGCTTGCGCGTTGTTGACCGATGGGCGCTTTTCCGGCGGTACCTCGGGTCTTTCAATCGGCCATGTCAGTCCAGAAGCGGCATCAGGCGGCGCTATCGGTTTGGTACGCGACGGAGACCATATCAAAATCGACATTCCCAACCGCAGTATTAACGTGCTCCTCAGTGATGAAGAACTTGCGGCCCGCCGGCGCGAACAGGACAAACTGGGCTGGAAACCCACGGATCCACGACCCCGGCAAGTCAGCGCCGCACTTAAAGCCTATGCATTACTCGCCACCAGTGCGGATATGGGAGCAGTGCGGGACCTGGACAAACTCGATCGGCTCAGCCACGAATAAGCCACAAAGGGCGACCACACGACACGCGCAATTCCCCCATGGCGCAAAAACAAAAAGCCCTCGAAAGAGGGCTTTTTAATATCGCTAAACAGTAAGGTTTAAATATTTGCTTTTTTCAGCTCTTCTTCGCGACGTTGCTCGTTCTGCACATATTTCATCAGATTCTGCGCGTGAGTCTTATATTTTTCGTCCTTTACTGCTTCCTTCAGCGCTTTAATCGACTCATCGTACTTCTTCATGCTCAAATATGCCGAACCCATATACATGTTCACTTCTCCCTGGCTGCGTAGACCGCCTTTATTCAACGCCTTTCTCGCAGATGAAACCGCCTCATCATATTTTTCCGCATTCAGGTAGATAGCAGTAAGAGTGGCGTAAATCTTCCCGTTATCCATCTTCTGGGCCGCCTCTTCCATAATCGGCAGCGCATCATCCACTTCTTGCGCTTGTGTCAGCGAAACCGCCCACACTTCGAGATTTTTCGCGTCCCGGCTTACGGTTTTGGACTCTATGCCTTTTTTCATGACCTTGCTGGCCAAATACGGAGCCTCAGCACCGAGGAAAAGATATGCCAGATTTTTATACTGGTTTTCTTTATCCAACGCACCGGCAACGTACAGGGTATCCATCAATGCCATCTGCTCTTTTTCTTTACCGTTCATGCCGTAAAGCGACGCGAGTTGCGCCATAACACGAGAATCGGTGTAGTGAATCACGAGCTGCTCGGCGACTTTTTCCGCAGATTTATAATCTTCCTTGTCGATCAAAATCGCCATCTGCAACTTGTACCAACCTTCACGTGGTGTTTCACCTTTGTCCTGAGCCAACTTGATGGATTTGCTGATCTCCCGCAAAGCATCATCTTTTCGGTTCAATAGATACAGGTTCTGTGCGCGGAAATAAAAATAATCGTCCGGCACTACGGTTGGGCACAAAGCTTCCCATTTACTGAAGAAGTCCAACGCCTCTTGATAGCGCTCTTCAGAAGTCATCAACTGCGCAATTTGGTAGGTTAATTGAGCTTCCAAAGATTCGGGGATATTAGGCGATTTGGATAGTACCTTCTTGAAGTAATCAATTGCACCGGGGATGTTATCCAGGTTGTACTGCACAACGGCGGCACGCTGATAAAGCTGCGCCCACTCATATTCGTTACAGTCATCACAACGATCAACCAATTGCTTGAGTTTTGGCCACGCAGCTTGGTAGTTCGGCTCTGGTGATTTGCCGGTTTTCTCGTCGACTTCTGGACTCATCAAGATGTCGACTTCCGCGACTTTCTTGAAAAACTTTTGGTCCAGCGCTTTCAAGCGACGTTTCTCTGGTGGAGCTTTACAACCGGCCAACTTAGGTGCTGGAGCCTGGGCCAGCGCAGCATTGTCAACAAATCGCAAACCGACCGTATCCACAGAAGGCAGACTGGTCAAACTCAGGCCGGCCACCGCTGTAAAAATCCCAGCGATTTTTATTCCAAGAGTTTTGTTCATCTTAATACCACTCATTCTTTGGCCATCTGGAACAGGAACTTATATTGAACTCCCGGTACATCCACAGGCTGGCCATCTACAACACGGGGTTTATATTTGATCTTCTCAGCTGCTTTAAGTGCCGATCGTTCAAATACTGTGTCCGGACAGTCCGCAACAAATGCGTCTTTTGTGGTTCCATTGGCAGCCACAGTAAATTCAATTGTGCAATAACCCTCAGTACCACGCTGGGCCGCACGACGCGGATACTCTGGCTGTATCACCGTCAAAGGAATCATTTCACCGTCGCCAAAACCCGTAGGGCCGGTAATCTGGGGTTTACCGTCGAACGCAGGCCGCATACTGATGCCTTCATTATTAACGTCTGGAGTATCGAATTCAGGCTCCGGCAAATCCGGTGGCGGTTGCTCCACATCGTCCGGTTTTTCTGGTTTTGCGGTGTCGTATTCCGTTTCAATTTCACGCTCGGGCATGACGATATCAGGAACTTTAAACTCGATAACCTCGCCAGGACCTTTAATATTGGTTTGGATGAGGACATGCATAAGTAACAGCAACCCGAAAGTCACCGCCAATGCCATACCGCCAGCGGTCAAAAGTCTTGCAAAGCTCATACGATTACTCCTTCTGCACAGCGATGGAGATATCGACAACACCGATCTGGCGCGCCGCCTGCGCCACATCATTCAGGGTTTTGATGCTGGATTTAGCATCAGCCTGGATAATAACAGGGCTCTTCGGGTTCTCCGCCAGCAACAGCTCAATTTGATCCTTTACAAACTGTGGATCAATCTCGTTTTTATCAATCCAAACCTGGTTTTCACCATTGATCGCAACCAGGATTTTGGCGTTTTTAACTCTCGCGGTGTTCGCATCGGGCCGATCTACTTCAACCCCCGGCTCTTTAATAAAAGTGGCCGTCACTATAAAGAAGATCAACATGATAAATACCACGTCGAGCATAGGGGTCAGGTCAATGGCCCCTACATCTTCATCAGCGGATGATTTCCTGCTGCTCATGGTTACTTCTCTTAATCCGGCTGACCCGGAGGCCAGCCATGGTTAAAGGGACAGCGATTAATGGTCCATCGTCAGATGGTCTTCCAGTAATTGCTCTTCACGATTGGCAATCTGGTTCACGATTGTGCTGCCGAATACGCCGGAAATTGCGGCCACCATGCCTGCCATAGTAGGGATAGTGGCTTGTTTCACGCCCCCGGCCATGGATTTCGCATCGGCGCCGCCGGTAGTGGCAAGCACGTTAAACACTTCAATCATCCCTGATACCGTTCCCAGCAAACCAAAAAGTGGGCAGAGCGCCGTGATCGTGCCAATTAAATCAAGGTTGGTTCGGATGCTCTCGGAAATTCGCGATACCATTGCGACGCGGATTTGATGTGCGCTCCAAGACTTTCGCTCAGAGCGTGCATCCCATGCTTCTACCGTTCGCTTCACTGAACTTCGTAGAGCGCCCCGGTAAAACCAGAGCCGCTCAAATATAAGAGTCCATAAAACAAACGTCAGCACAGCAATCGCAAGCAATACCGGGCCACCAGAGGCCACAAAGGCTTGGATGGTTTCCAGAGCTTCCGACAATGACCAGGACATGTTTATCTCCTGTTAGTTGTTTTCAGCTTTTTCAGCAATGATTCCCGCACTTTGTTCATCTAACACATGCACGATGCGTTTGGCTTTACCACTCAGAATGGTATGCATAAACACCGTTGGGATCGCAACCACCAGACCTTGTACGGTTGTTACCAGTGCGGTCGAAATACCGCCCGCCATCAATTTCGGATCGCCGGCACCGAAGTCAGTGATCGCCTGGAAGGTTTGAATCATACCGGTTACGGTACCCAGCAGACCCATCAGCGGTGCTACCATGGATATGATCTTGATCATGTTGAGGCCTGACTCGATATGGGGACGCTCTTTCAGAACAGCTTCCTCCAACTTCAACTCAAGAGACTCGCCATCGATACCTGGGTTGTCTTCGGCAACCTTCAACACTCGGCCAAGCGGGTTATTCGTATTGGCCTTATTCGACTTAAGTTGCTTATTTACTTTTGCTTCAATAGCTGAAAGAGCAACAAAGCGCCAGATAATCAACAACAAACCTATACCACCCAAACCGAAGAGAATGATGTAACCAACCAGACCACCTTGACTTACTCGCTCTTTGAGGTCGGGGCGATTAACCAGAATCTGCATGATTTCTCCACCCAAAGGCAGAGTCGGGTCTACACCAACTTTAACAAAACCGTCTGTGGCATTTTCCAGCCCGGCAGGATCTGGCAAGCCTTTCGGTTGCATGCGTGGAACTGCCAAAGTATCAGAACCGGAACTGAAGAACAGATATTGACCGTCTGACACAACGCCGTAATTACCAATACGCACAACCGCTTGCTCAGACTGCTCGCCGTCACCAAAAGCGACTTTGGCATTGAAGCGGACAACTTTGCCGGCTTCTACAGTTTCGCGTTGAATTTCGTATATCAATCGCTCGATTTCTTCAATAGTCGGCAAGCTAGTTTCGTTATCCATTTTTTTGGAGAGTTCATTGGCGAACTCTTCACGACCTGGATATTGCAAGCTCACCAGTGAATTCTTCAGGTTGGCCTGCAAATCTCCGGAAGCAGTTTTCAAGTGACCAAACAATTCTTTCAATGAACCCATACGCTCATCGAGCTGACCACGCAAAGTTTTAATTTGCTGATCCTGCTGCTCGTATGTAGCTTCGAGCTGCGCAGAACGAGCTTCTTCCTGGTCGCGGGTTTTTTCTGCGTTGGCAAGTAGAGATGCGCGTTGATTTTTTTCACGCAGGAACTCAGCTTCGCGCTGCTGATGCTCTTTACTTTCGCGAACTTTACTGTCTTTCATCATCTGCAGCAGTTGATCAAGCGAAGCAGCTTTGTCTTGCGCATGCGCAGCACCGGTCAACAGCAACATGCCCGCTGCTGCCAGACTTAAGATGTTATTTTTAGCAAAAACTCTCATTTTGCAGCCTCCGGAGCAGCAATAGGCAGAAGCATAATGTCATTCTGGGCTTTTTTCTGGGCTATGCGAACCGCGTTGCGGATGGGTGTTTTGTACTCGCCCGCATCCAGCTCAACCCATTGATTGGTTTCGCGATCCCAAACGCCATTTAATGTTCCGTCCGGGGTTTGATACATCAGAGCAACTCGGCCAATAGCCAGAATGTTGGCCTGGATATCCTGGCCGCCGACATTCAAAGTAGTTTCATAAGTGTCGACTTTACGAGCGTATTCAGACTCGATGCTGTAGATCTCTAGCACCTGACGGAATTTCTCCGCGATGGTGACATCTGCATTGTCCATGAGCTCTCGCACGTCAGCGATCCGCGCAAGTCGAGCTTCTTTTCGATAGGGGGCATCAAGCTCAACAAATTGCTCAATGGCATCAAGCATTTCCAACACCAACGGCTGAATCTGGCGCTGAATAACTGTTACTTGACTGATGGATTCTTCCAGTCTGGCCATAATTTCACGCTGACTCGACAATTGTTTATCGAGCTGAGCGTTGTAAACGCGCAAACCTTCTATGGTTTTGCTGACCTGCTTAAATTTTTCAATCAGGTCAGTGGCTTCATCCTGCAGTTTATTGATGCGCACTTGCGATTTTTGCGCATCCGCAACTTTGGACTGGCCTACTGCCAGAAGGGCGTCGAGCGACTGGTCTGCGTAAGACGAGCCAGCAAAAACCGCTCCGGCAGTTAGCACTGTGGACAGTGCCACAGCTTTAATTCGCTGCTTCTTCATATTCCCCCCAACTCGGGTGCTTACGGTAAAAAATCGGACACTGAAAACACCCCGTACGGGTAAATGCCTTCAGAAACTTTTCGAGAGTGCCTGGGCCAAAACTCAGAGTAGCGCATTTTAAAAGGACGGCTTCGCAACATACAAATGTTTATCAAGTCGTTGTTTGGCGCCCCGGTGCCGGTATCACTTTTGGTAACACTGGCGCCATTTTTTCCCGGATTCGGTAACAACTGGGTAACAAACCTGCGAGGAATCCAAAAAAAGTGCAATTAAACCTGCCTGTGATTATCAGAATTCGGCACAAAAACGGATGATCTATCGTATGTGACAAACGCACAGGCAATTGTATTCTTTTCGTCCGGAAAAAAATCCTCGCGGCTGGTTTCTAGCCATTCCTCTGAAGAAATCGTTGGAAAAAATGCATCGCCCGGTACCTCCGCGTGCACTTCTGTCAAATAAAGCCGATGCGCCCGGGAAATCGCCTGCTCATATAGGCTCGCCCCGCCGATCAGCATAATTTCCCTACTCTCCAAATTCTGCGCGAATTCGCTTGCACAGGTAATTGCTGAGTCAAGGCTGTCCATTACTTCAACCCCTTCGTGCGACCAGCCCTGCTGCCGACTGACCACAATATTGCGCCGTCCAGGCAGCGGGCGGCCGATGGAGTCGAATGTTTTGCGCCCCATGATAATAGGGTGCCCCATGGTGATCGCTTTGAAATGCGCCAAATCACGGGGCAAGTGCCACGGCAACTGATTATTTAAGCCAATGGCGCGATTGCGGGCGAGCGCGCAAACCAAACTCAGACGGATATTGGACATGAAATCATTAAACGGCTATTGGTGCGGAGATGTGGGGATGGGATTGATAGTCCCGCAATTCAAAGTCATCAAAGTCAAAATCAAAAATATTATTTACCTCTGGATTTAGCCACATGCTCGGCAGTGGCAGCGGCTCTCGTGCGAGCTGTGTCTCCACCTGCTGTAAATGATTGAGATAGATGTGCGCATCACCAAACGTGTGGACGAATTCACCAGGCTGCAGCCCCGTCACTTGGGCCACCATCAGGGTCAATAACGCATAGGAAGCAATATTAAACGGTACGCCAAGAAAAACATCCGCACTGCGCTGATATAACTGACAGGACAATCGTCCCTCTAACACATAAAACTGAAACATTGTGTGACAGGGAGGTAAAGCCATTTTGCCCGCCAAGGCATTGTCGTGCGGAGAGACTCCTTCATCCGGCAACACCGCCGGATTCCACGCGGATACGATTAAACGTCGCGAGTGCGGTTTGCGCTTGATTTGGTCGATCAACTCACTTATTTGGTCGATCACTCTGCCGTCTGCAGTCGGCCAGGAGCGCCACTGAGCGCCATAAACCGGCCCAAGGTTACCACTCTCTGTCGCCCATTCATTCCAGATGCGCACTCCATTTTCCTGCAGGTACCGCACATTGGTGTCACCGCGTAAAAACCACAGCAACTCATGAATAATGGAGCGCATATGGCACTTTTTAGTAGTGACCAGAGGAAATCCGTCAGCCAGGTTGAATCGCATTTGATAGCCAAACACACTAAGGGTTCCCGTTCCTGTGCGATCCTCCTTGCGCACGCCCGCATCACGGACGTGGCGCATCAAATCGAGGTACTGCTTCACGCGTTTTGCCTCTTTTCACTCAGCGGCTGGGTTACGGGGGATTTGGGTGCACGGCTGTAAGCCCAAATAATCAGCATCAAACCGAGAACAATCATCGGCAGACACAGCTGCTGACCACGAGTCATCCAGCCAAACCAGAGATCGGCTTTCAGGTGGGAGTCCGGTTCGCGAACAAACTCAACAGCAAACCGGAATACGCCATATAAAAGAACGAACAAACCGATGACCGCTCCCCGCGGCCGAGGCTTGGCGGAAAACCAGAAGAGGATGACAAACATCACGAGACCTTCAAGAAATGCCTCGTAGAGCTGCGAGGGATGGCGGGGCAGTCCTGTGGGATCGTTGGGAAATACCATCGCCCAAGATACATCGGTTGCACGCCCATACAGCTCGCCACCAATAAAATTGCCGATGCGACCAAAAAATAGGCCAAGCGGAGCAAACGGAGCGACAAAATCCACCAGATCAAAAAAGTTTTTATTAATCTTGCGAGCGTAGATCAGCATCGCGATGGCATAACCAATCAGACCTCCGTGAAATGACATCCCGCCTTCCCACACTCGGAATATCAACAAAGGGTCACTCATCCACGCCTGAAAGTTATAGAAGAAGATGTAGCCGATACGAGCACCCAGGACAACGCCCATAGCAGAGTAGAAAACCAGATCCTCAGCTTGACGCGGCTCGATCACCGTGTGCTTTTTACTGGCCCGATACCACGCCAGCAGCCACCCACCAGTGAAACCGAAAAGATACATCAAGCCATACCAGTGAATATCGAAGGGGCCGAACGTTTTGCCGGCTACAGTGAAGGCGCCGATGGAAATCGCCACGGGGTCTATATTCGGGTATGTCAGCATGGAAATATCGCCCGTTTCTAAAATTGAGGGCGAATCATAAGCAGAAAAGGTGCGCGGGTCTATTCCGGCAGTTTTGGTTTGAGCATGCGGGTAAGCCCGCATTCTTCGAAGGTGGCTTCGATAGCTCGATTGATCGACTCTGTATCAGGGAGCGTCATTACCTCGGCCAACAATTTTTCGGCGCGCTCGAGGGTAATGCGCCGGATGACCGATTTAACCTTGAGCAGGTTGGTGGCGTTCATCGACAACACATCGAATCCCATCGCAACCAACAACATGGCAGCGGATGGATCACCGGCAAGCTCGCCGCAGATTCCCACAGGAACTCCCTGACTGTGACTTTCCCGCACAACTGTATTGAGTGCACGCAACACCGCAGGATGCAGAGAATGATAAAGATCTGCGACGCGGGCATTGTTGCGGTCCACCGCCAGTAAATACTGAGTCAAGTCATTGCTGCCGACGGAGAGAAAGTCCGCTCTCGCCGCCAACTCGCGCGCCTGATAAACCGCCGATGGCACTTCCACCATCACCCCGATGGGTGGCATCTGAATGTTGTAACCCTCATCCAATAGCTCGTCAAATGCTCGGTAAATCAGCATCTGCGCCACTTCCAATTCGGGAATCGAGGAAATCATGGGCAGCAGAATGCGTAGATTATTCAGGTCTTCACTGGCTTTGAGCATGGCGCGAACCTGAGCCAGAAAAATCTCTGGATGGTCCAAGGTGATACGAATACCGCGCCAACCCAGGAAAGGGTTGTCTTCCGAGATGGGAAAATAGGGCAGCGATTTATCCCCCCCAATATCGAGTGTACGCATGGTCACCGGATGGGGCGCGAATGCCTGCAGCTGCTCCCGGTAGACCAATCGCTGCTCCTCCTCGGAGGGAAAACGATCGCGCAGCATAAAGGGCACTTCTGTCCGATAGAGTCCGACACCCTCCGCCCCGCGCTCTAGGGAAAGCATGGCATCCGCCATAAGGCCGGTGTTAACCCAAAGTGCCACTCGATGCTTGTCGAGGGTTTCGCACGGCAGATCTTTCAGCTGCTCAAGACCGGCAACGAGCTGTAGATCCTCTTCCACTATGTCTTGATAGTGAGCTTTTAAACCCGGCGACGGATCGCTATAAACCGAGCCGTGATATCCGTCGACGATAAGCTCGCGTCCGTCGAGCTTGGTATAAGGAAGATCGACCGCTCCCATTACTGTGGGAATTCCCATCGAGCGCGCGAGAATGGCAACGTGGGAATTGCCGGAGCCGCGCACCGATACCAGACCGACGAGCTTCCCCTGGGGTACCTCGCCCAGAACCGATGCTGTCAGCTCTTCGCCGATGAGAACGGTATTTTCCGGATATATCCGCTCTTTCTGCGCGGACTGCTGTAAATAGGCCAAAACCCGGCTGCCCAAATCTTGGACATCCGATGCGCGCTCCCGCAGATAAGGGTCGTGCATGCTAGAGAAATTTTTGACGTGCTCCAGAATCACATCACTCCATGCGTATTGCGCGGAGAAACCTTCGAGAATGCGCTCTGTCACCTCGCCTCCCAGGGATGCATCATCGAGCATGCCAAGGTAGGCGTCGAATAAAACCTGTTCTTCCTTATTAAGCCGCAACTTCAGTTCGTCGCCCAAGCGTTTAACATCTTCGCGCACGGCCGCAAGACAACTTTGGAAGAATGCCAATTCTTCCTCAACATCTTCACAGGTCTGGTATGGCACAGCCGTCAAGTCGGCAAGGGGAGAGATCACCATCGCTCGACCTATAGCGACCCCTGGTGCACCGGCCACACCAGCAAACTTTGCCTCGCGCACCTGATTGTTGGCACCCATCACATTGAGGGCACCGGTCGCTTCGGCGTGGGCTATAACACCGGCCAGCTGCGCGGACATAGTGACCAGAAATGCCTCTTCGCCCTCATCGAATTTGCGTCGTTCGCCCTGCTGAACAACGAGCACGCCCAACACATTGCGATGATGGATGATTGGTACACCAAGGAAAGCGGCGTACCTCTCCTCCCCGGTTTCGGGGAAATACTGGAACTTGGGATGGGAGTCGGCCTGATCAAGATTGATGGGTTCTTCACGCGCGGCCACCATGCCGACCAACCCTTCATTAAATGCAAGGCGAACCTGGCCGATGGCCGCTTCGTTCAGCCCATCCGTCGCCATCAATGTGTAATAGCCCTGCGGATCGCGCAAATAGACAGAACAAACCTCGGTATCCATTGCACCTTTTACCCGGGCGACGATGATGCGTAAAACCGAGTGCAAATCCCGCGCAGAATTGACCTCTTGCACAATGCTGCGCAGAGAGTTCAGCATGCGGCCTCCCCGGAGCTGCAGAAATCTTCCTGGAACTGCGATTGGATCGGTGAAAGCTCGCGCAGAGCGCGGCGGTAAACGTCACGTTTGAACGCCACAACATTATTCACGGGATACCAATAACTGACCCACCGCCAGTGATCGAATTCGGGAGTGGCATTGAGAGCTAGATTGATTTGTTCATCCGTGCCGAGAAATCGCAGCAAAAACCACTTTTGTTTCTGGCCGATACACACCGGCTGCTGCTGCCTGACAAAACGCGTCGGCAAGCGATAGCGCAACCAGCCGCGGGTGACGCCAAGAATTTCCACGTCCGCCGGCCGCAGGCCGACTTCCTCTTCCAGCTCGCGATAAAGTGCCTGTTCAGCGCTTTCATTTTGTTTGATACCGCCCTGGGGGAACTGCCAGGCATCCTGGCCGCCAACGCGCCGCGCCCACAACAATTCGCCTCTGGAATTGGTGAGAATGATGCCCACATTGGGGCGAAAACCATCGGCGTCGATCACGGCGGCCTCGCGCTTGTTGTTATACTAGTCGAGCTATTGTTTCACAGTTGGTCAGACTCAGCAATTTGACCACAGCAGCCTGTTACCAGCGATCCTCGCCGGATTTTCCCACCTTTACTACGCGCCACATCCGGTGAACTTCACAGGAGCATTTTCTTGAGTTTAGCGATATTTGACCTCGACAACACATTGATTGCTGGCGACAGTGATCACCTGTGGGGAGAGTTTCTCATCGAGCAAGGCCGGGTGGACGCGGGGCACCACCGCGAACGCAACGACTTTTTCTATCAGGCATATCAGCAGGGCACGCTCGACATCCATGCCTACTTAGAATTTGCCCTGGCGCCATTATGCGGATTTTCCCCGGACGAACTCGCAGCGCTGCACTTGGCGTTTATGCAACACAAAATCCACCCAATCTTATTGCCCAAGGCAAAAGCTTTGATTGAGGATCACCGCAACCAAGGTGACACTCTGCTGATCATCACCGCGACCAACAGGTTTATCACCGAACCCATCGCTCGCCTATTGGAGATTCCCCATTTGCTGGCGTCCGAGCCGGAACTTCAGGACGGCCGTTACACCGGTCGCGCCACCGGTATCCCATGCTTTCAGGACGGCAAAGTAAAACGCTTACACGAGTGGCTCGCCACCAGCGGCCAGGATCTCAGCACCAGCTATTTTTATTCCGATTCTGCTAATGATATTCCGTTGTTGCAGGCCGTGAGTCACCCGGTCGCGGTCGATCCCGATGCGCGCCTGCGCGACTTCGCTACAGCCAACAGCATTCCTATTATCAGCTTGAGGTGAACCGTGTTCGCTGCGCGCTCCAGCTTTATTTTGATGTTCAAATTCACCTTGATGACTGTGTTCTTGCTCGGTGTCATGGCTTGCCAGCAGCAACACGAGTCAGTCCCGCCGACGAAAAAAAAAGCCGAGTCGGTTTCGCCTAAAAGGACAGCTTCTGGCGCCGGCGTCAAAGTGCGAAGCGAAACTCCAGCCTGGCCCCTCGGCAAAGAAATCCTGAGCGACGGCCTCGCCAAAGCGAATGCTCTGAATAGTGCCATTGGCCAGCTGCTTAATAGTCCGAATATCGAAAACCTTGAACGCGCGCAGCAACTCTGGCGGGAAGTCGCGGCTGCCACTGAGCGATTTCATCTATTTTCCCGTCTCGGCACCGTTGCGCCTCAGGATTTTCAGGCACTTGTGGATCTGCAGTTCAATCTCACTGCTTGGCCAATTCAACCTGGCTACCTGGACGGATTTGGCGACCACCCTTATTCCGGTATTGTGTTCGACGTCGGCATGCCAATGACCGCGGAGGTCTTGAGGGAACAGCACGGAATGACCGACAACAGCGACGCCACCCTTGGGATCTACGCCATTGAATTTCTGCTGTTCGGCGAGCAAAACAATCGCGGCCCTTTAGTCTTTCAACCCATCACGGCATTGAACGAAAAATATCAAGAAGATGGTTATGCCAGCGTCGAAGAATTACCGCGTAACCGGCGCCGGGAATTGCTGCGCCTGCAAGCGCAGTTGCTCGTAGAAGACCTAGGGCACCTACACAATACCTGGATCAGCAACCAACCGGATGCTTTACAGCAACGTTTCGAATTGTTGGCGTCCAGTCAGCAAGCTGAACTGCTACAAAAAGCGGCTTTAGCATTGGCGACGGAACAACTCGTGGTTGTCGCCAATCAGCGCGGCAAAGATCTTTGGCAAGACCAACAACTGGCGGATCGTCTGGCAGCCCAGCTCGATGGATTAGCGCGGTTCAATTTGGTGGTTAACCTTGGCGAACAAGTTGCGCAGGCTGTTGCGCGAAGCATGGCAAGCCTGAATGACATCCGCCGCATGCCACCACTAAACCAACAAGGTCTTCCTACGCAGGTGGATTGGCAAGAAGCTTATGCCGGCCTTAGAGAGCTGATCAAAGCGCTGAACCCTGCACCCCCCGAACCCATCACCACTGGCGATGCCGCCCTTTAGCTTGTAAAAAATGCTCCGCTTTCTGTAATCATCGCCTCTAGCCACAANNCCCCTAGCCACACCGTGCAAATGCCCTCCGGCCCGGTGCGGCTCCGGGAACGTGGCGATGGCACCAATTTTGCGCTAGTCGTCGTCTCAAAACTTCACGGCGGATACACTTTTGTTAGCTACGATCATCACCATTCTTATAAGCGCGGCGTTGACCTCCCTATATTTCATCATGTCCCGCCGGCGCCGTACCCCGAAATACCATATGAATCCCGATGAACTGCCCGAGGTGGGTGAATGCCTGAGAAAATTTGCGGGTCTCACCAAAAGCGCGGTCCATGCCGGCAACCAAGTCGAAGTTTTTCAAAACGGTAGCCTTTTCCCACAGCTGATCAACGATATCCGCGCTGCCAGGGAAACTGTTCACTTGGAAATTTTTGTTTGGGACAAGGGCGAACTGGAGCATCAATTTGTGGAGCTTTTTTGTGAAAAGGTGCGCCAAGGTATTAAGGTCCGCGTGCTGGTGGATGCCATCGGAGGTATGGACGCAGATGAAAAACAATTGCAGAAACTCCGTGACGCCGGAGTCGAACTGCAAATCTACTGCAATATCCGGTGGTGGAATTTGCGCCGCTTCAACCATCGAACCCACCGCAAAATTCTCGTGGTTGACGGAGAAATTGGTTTCACGTTTGGTCACGGCATCGCCGATCAATGGCGCGGCAATGGTGAAGACCAAAACCACTGGCGCGATACCGGAGTGCGTATTACCGGACCGGCCGTTTTTGCGTTGCAATCCGTGTTTATGGAAAACTGGATAGAAGAAACCAGTTGTATCCCCACAGAAAGCTCGTGCTTTCCAGAATTGCAACAACAGGGGGATGTCACCGCCCATGTGGTCAGCAGCGCTACGGGCGACGCCATTTCCAGTGTCGGGCTGCTCTACAACCTCGCCATCGCCAGCGCACGAAAGCACATTTATATTCAGAACCCCTATTTTGCCCCCGAGAAAAATGTCGTGGAGTTGCTCCGCAAAATGGTCAGACGGGGCGTAGAGGTGCATCTAATGGTTCCAGGAAAACACACCGACAATCCATTTGTTCGTTGGGCCGGCTGTTCGCTCTATCGCCCGCTGCTTGAGGGTGGCGTCAATATTTACGAATTCCAACCCTCGCTCCTACACCAGAAGATTGTAGTCGTAGATGGAGAGTGGACCCATGTTGGCTCCACCAATTTTGATGCTCGCTCCCTCGCTCTAAATGAGGAGGTGGGAATGGGAATATTGGACAAAAATGTCGCCGAGCAAATGATTGCCGCATTTCTAGATGATCTGCGGCGCTGTGAAAAAATTGAATTAAAAAACTGGCGCAAGCGCCCGTGGTATTACCGAGTTTTTGACGAAACGGCCTATCTGCTGCGCGACCAGCTTTAACCGTCGTTTAAGGTTCGACAATTTTTACGGCCATCTCCACGCCAGCCGCCGGCTGGTTTTTACGCTGCTGATACTGCTGAGCCGCTTTTGTTACAGCGGCAAGCGTTTCCTGCTTTCTGCGTCCACCGGCGACCCAGAATTGCTGTAATTGAGCATAACTTCGCGCGAGCAAGCCTTTCTCTTTCGCCACAACATCGCCCAACAAATCCAGCGCTGTGCAAGCACCCGCATGGGCGCTGCAGTGAGTTGCCGAAGTAAGTCTTGGATGTCGACTTACTCGGTTCTTAAATTCCTGTATCGTCCAACCTGTCTGCAACAGGGCATCCTGTACTTCTTTTTCCGCCGCTTGACGCGCTTTAAATAACTGCATCTGCACCCGGCTGTAGACATTTACCGCGCCGTCGCCATTGGTTTCAATGGGAAGAAAAATTGCGCTCGGATAAAGCTCTGTGATCAGCGACTGCACGCCATCGGAAACCGCGCTGGAGGGCATACAACCGAACGGCTTGATACTAAGCGTCATATTCACCTTCTGATCCACCACGTTATGAATCAACTTGCCAACTTCCATATGTCCCTCGCCACCGCGCAGACTGTTATCGTAAAAGCGATGGCTGATTTCCGCGATGTGCTCCATATCCGGCAAATGGTACCGGCGTAGGCCGAGGATCGTTGCATAAGTGTGGAAAAGACCTCGCACAAACCAATCTGCCGCGCGCAAGCCCCACATTTTTTTTGTCACGTTGGTATTTTCCAGCGCAAATTTACTGCCGTGACCATCTGCGCCAATCGCTTTATCCACGCCCTTTAATTTTGCGCGCTCGCGGGTATCGTATTTTGCGCCCCACAACAAATACAAAATCCAGTTGGTAACCAACTGCACGTCCACCTCGGCGCCTTCCTGCTCCAGGAATCGTTGCATTTTGTAGTTGCCGTCGCCTTCGGTTGTCATCGCCCAAAATTCGCCAATAATCGCCACCCGCGGTTTGATGCAGGTACGATCCACTTTTATCGCCGCCAACTCCTTGCGCGTTTGCCATAGCGCTTTTAAAAATCCGCTGCGGGTTTCAAATGCTCGGGCGATACGCTGCTTGGTGAGCGCAAGGGCGGCATCTGTCGCGCCGGGTTCAACCTCGTAGGGGCGGATGCGGTACATCAGTGCATTGAGGACATCGCCCAATAAAATCGCCTTGCCGATGGTCACAAAAAACTGCGCATCGATTTTTAAACCCAACGCTTCACCAGTGGCCTGTTTAATACCACCCGCCTGCTGAAACAAAATAACGCGAAAGCCTTCAAAGCCGGCGTCGCGCAGTGCTTTTCGGTACTCCGTGACATAGGTGCCAAAGCGACATGGCCCACAGGATCCAGCGGTGGCAAAAATATAATTTTTGACGATGTCCTGCTTGCTCAATCCGTTCGCCTCAAGTGCCTTGAGCTTTTTAACCAGATTGCCAACCGTAAAATACGTGGGATTGCACTGGCCGCGATTACCGAATTCCCGCCCGAACTGCAAAGCGCGATTATCCGGCACATCCATCGCTTCCACCTTGTAGCCCAGGCCACGGAATGCCGACTGGATAAACAGGTCGTGGGCCATGGTCAGACCCGCGTGCAGAATCGTCGTGTGTTCTCGCTGNNAGATTTTCCTCGACAGATCGCAAATACTCTGCCGCGTTGTGATCAGCTGAAGGCTGGCCTATTCGAGAATCATGAGATGCTTGCGTCATTACCTGTCTCCTCAGTCTATTTCAACAGCGGCGATTAAATTATCGTTTGCTATCATTGCGCCAATCGGCACACTTATCTTCGGCGCTTCGGTTGGAACCATAAGTTGCTGACGCCGCTTGTGCCATTTTTCCAGCTCCATAATAAACGTCGCGTCCCGTTTGATTTTTTCTGGCGCCGCCTCCAGTAACTGCAGGCGCTTTTCCACCAATGCGCGCTCGGCCTCTTGCCGGCGGCGCGTCTCGTCCTCGAGCTTTTCTTCGGCGAGCCTTAAGGTGTAGCCATAGGTTTTGACACGGATCTTGATAGAACCGGAAGGTTTATTCGCATCGATATCATGCAATGCAGAATAAGGTGAACCTGACGCTTCCATGACCCGATCGATCAGACCGTAAGTGGGCGCATCATGGCCGCATTTGAAACTGGACAAATCCAGAACCGCCACATTAGGGTGCCGCGCGGCAAATTTCGCCGCCCACACTTTCTGAACACTATTAACGCTATAGTTTTCCGGCCAGATGTCATGAATTTCCAACGGCGATTCCACATGTTCGTTCGCTAAATCTTCGCGAAAAAATCGTTTTAGATAATCTTTGTCTTTGGGAATCGAGCGCATGGAGAGGATGGGATACCCCATAGCCTGATATTCCTCCAATACACTGTGGTTCATGCCTGGATCATTATGGTAGGGGCGTCCTATCATCAGCAGCGCCATGCGGTTATCCGCCTCCACCGCATCGAGCATAATGCGGCCTTTTTCCTGCATATGCTCATCGAAATGCTTGAGCGCCTGATAGGCTTGATCGACCGCGAAATTATTTTCGTCCTCGGTCATCTGCAGATGTTCCGCAAACGCCGCAAGCATTTTGGCTTTGAGCAACAGCGGCTCATTTAGCGAAACCGCCGTATCCAGGTAGGTGATGTTGCGCTGCGCAAAAAAGTCTTGTTCTTTGGTAAAGGCAGCACCGATGACCTTGGGAGTTCCGGCTACGATTGGACAGCAGGCAGTATCCATCACTTTTTCCACAAAAGTGGGGATATGGGTGATGGCGGGAAAGAAGATTAAATTCAAGGGCTTTTGTACATGATGCTCGAACAACAGATTATGAATATGCGCTTGCACCACCTTAGCGGGAAAACATGGATCAACGGATCCATATTTGCCACCGGCCTGCCACATTTCTTCCCCTGTATCATCGGAAAATACAATATTTCTCGATTTCAACCCGAGCGTTTCAAAATACGCACGCCAAAAGGGCGCCGTACTCCAGATGTTCAACGCTTTGGGTATACCAATACGGATATTCTGCCGGAGCTCCTGCGCTGTAGAATCCGAGCGCAAAAAACCTCGTCGGACTTTTTTATGCTTAACACCTCCCAATAAAGTCCGCTTAACTTCGATGTCATCAATTTCGGCACCGGCTTGGGGGATGGGCGCTACCTTATATAAAGGTTTGTAGGCCCAGGTGGCTTCGTAATCCACCAAATTTGGAAAAGCAATCGTGCGCTCGCGACGCTTTTTGTTCAATGCGCGCAATGCATCATGATCTTCCACCGTACCTTTTTCACAGGAAAATCCGGAAATATAACGAACGGTTTCTTCTTTACTAACATGGGCGTCAATAAAGGTTCGCGAGCAATTATTCGGGCAGAAATTACACCGCGTCTCTTCATCGTTGCGAGTGGTGTAATACAAATTGATTGCGGCATCCAAGCCGATAAAAGTGGAATGACCGCGACGCTGAACCACGCGAATGGCCTCGAACGCCGCACCCAGCGCGCCGGCTTCCCCGGTGTGTGGATGGACGTGCACCTCGGCATCGGGTACGCGCTCTTGAATATAATCCACCTGCGCTTTGACCGCCGCGAGATTTTTTTGAGTACCGCCTTGCAATACAAACACACGACCGAGTTCTGCCATGCGGGGAATTTGCACCACGTACTGCCAAATATTTTTTGGCAGTACGAGCGCGAGACCCGCCAGCAGCTCTTCGCCGTTATAGCCTTCTTTCTGAAAGTTCACCCGGTCCGAATCGAGAAACACCGCGCAGCCATAACTGAATTCCGGCGAAAGTTCGGCGTTAAACGCTTTTTCCGCATACTGCTCCACCGGCACACCGAACTGGTCTGCCATGGCTTGCAGCAACATGCCGTTGCCAGCACTGCAGGAATTCGACAGGCGGAAATTTTTGATGGTGCGGTTTTGCATGAACATAACTTTGATGTCCTGCCCGCCCACATCGCAGATAACATCCACATCGGGAAAATAATGTTGCGCGCTGCGCATGTGCGCGACAGTTTCGACTAAATTGGTGTCGGCTTTTAGCGCAGCCTCCATTACGTCGCCGGCGTAACCTGTCACACCGAAACCTTTAACCCGCAGCTCTGCGCCCTGCATTTTTGCCCAAGTCTGCAGTTGCAGAAACATGTTTTTCATATCCTCCAAAGGATTGCCTTTGGATAACTGATACACCTTCTGCAAAATTTCGCCCTGATCATCCACCAGCACGCATTTGCTGGACGTAGAGCCACCATCCAGCCCGATATACCCTTCGATTAATGAAAGTCCTTGAGCTTCTTTTGGTGTGAATGAGGGCACACGATACTGCTGCACAAACAGCGTCACTTCATCCTTGCCCGCGACCAACGGTGGTCCGGCGTTGGAGCCAAGCTGTGCTTTTCTACCATCGCGAATAAACGATTTAAGTTTGTCGAGGGTATCGCAGCTCGCGACATTTTTTTCGTGAAGTCCAAATAGCACGGCGCCATAAGCGGCGTAATATTCGGAATTTTCCGGAGCAAAAATCAATTCTTCCAACGGGACATCTTTTGGATAATTGAAACCACGCTCCTCCCAAGTTTGCGGAATGCGGTAGCGCCAGCAGTCACGCAAAAATGGCAAATACGCGTTGGGACCACCCAATAATAGAACTTTGGATTTCAGCGTATTGCCACGGGTGAGAACAGAAATATTTTGGCTGACAATTGCATCTGCCAAAGAGCACATAATTTCGTTGGCGGGAATGCCACTTTTTACCAGATTTACGATATCTGTTTCGGCAAAGACACCGCACTTAGCGGCAACGTGATGTAATTTTGATGGATCGAAAACCAGTTTGGCCACCTGATCTCTCTCCATGCCCACTTTGATAAAACATTTATCAATAGTGGCACCTGTACCCGACGCGCATTTGTCGTTCATAGAGGTGGTTGCGCGTTTTTCACCGGTCGCTTCGCTGGTTTTGAACATAATAATTTTGGCATCCTGCCCACCCAGCTCAATCACGCTGCCCACATCCGGGTGCAACGCCTCCACCGCCATGGTAACGGCGTTAACTTCCTGAATAAATTTTGCATTCAAATGCGGCGCGATAGGACTGGAACCGGAACCGGTGATAAATATCCGCGTATTTTGTAGGGAAATATCTGGAAGATCGGCAAGCACTTGCTCCAGCATTTCCAGAACTTTTTCCGCCTGCCGCGTTTCGTGACGGGCGTAGCGAGACCAAAGAATTTGGCGGCTTGCCGGCTCTACGGCAACGAGTTTGACGGTGGTGGAACCTACATCGATACCAAAAGTGAGGTGCTGGAGATCCATGATTTTTACCGTTTTGCGATTGCGGCAGGAAATCAGCGCCCTTCTCGGAACAGATTGCTCTTTTTATATGTGCCCGAAAAGTCCTACATACAGCGCCGAAAGTGCCTAACCCTAACGCAAAACATTTTAAAAACCAAGCAAGCCGCTATGGTATTTGCGGTTAATGCGCAAACGCACAAAAATTTAATCCATACAAAAAATATGGATAAACAATGTGAAATTTACTCCATCGCGACCCGATAAAACTGGGCTTTTAAATAATCCGTCTCTGGTATTGCAGGGTGAACCGGATGATCCGGCCCCTGACCTCCGCTGTAAATCAACTGCGCGTGGCGATCCAGATGCCGCGCTGCGCCGCGTACTATTTCCTGCAGAAGCTCACGCGTGAGCGGCATGGAGCAGGACGCCGATACCAACATGCCATCCTTGCCTAGCAAACGCATGGCGAGCTCGTTGATATGGCGATAGGCGGATTCGCCAGCCTGCTGATCCTTGCGCTTTTTAATGAATGCCGGCGGGTCGAGTACCACCACATCAAATTGATTTTTCTCCGCTACCAAGCTTTTCAACACATCCACCGCTTTGCCACGCACAGCGGTCACCCGGTCGGTAACTTTATTAAGGGCTGCGTTGTGTACTACACCCTCAACGGCGGTTTCCGAAGCGTCCACGCAGGTAACATGGTCTGCGCCCGCCACAGCGGCCTGCAGGCCCCACCCGCCAACATAAGAAAACACATCCAGCACCCGACGCCCGCGTACCATCGTTTGCAAATAAGCGCGGCTCACCCGGTGATCGTAAAACCAGCCGGTCTTTTGTCCGGTGGTGGCAGACACTTCGAAACGGGCACCGTTTTCCTCCAGAGCCAAGCGATCTGGCACTTCTCCGACAATCTGTATGGCGTCGTCCAGTCCCTCCAGTTCGCGCGCTCCGTGGTTATTGCGAATGACAATGCCTTTTGGTTGGAGCACCTTGGTCAACGCAGCCAACAAGTCATCCTGCAAGCGATCAAACCCCGCCACGGCAACTTGCACAACCAAATAATCACCATAACGGTCGATGACCAAGCCCGGAAGCAGATCCGCATCGCCATAGACCAATCGGTAGTAAGGCGCCGGGAAGCACGTTTCGCGCAGACGCAAGGCTTGGGTAATTCGATGCTGGAGAAACTTAGAATCGAGTTTTTGCCGATTATCCCGAGTAAGCAAGCGGCCACATATCAACGCATTGGGATTGACGAAGGCCAACCCGAGCGGATGTCCACTGGCGGAGCACACTTCCGCCAAATCACCTGGAGCAAAACTTTTCAACGGTGTCTTGGCTATGTTGACTTCGTTGGAATAGATCCAAAGATGGCCTTTTTTGACGCGGCGGTCCGCCTGGGGGTTGAGCAGGAGTTGGGGATACTGGGTCATGATGATCTCGGTAGGCGGGGGGCTTGCCGCAAGTGCCATTCCCTGGTGCCTGCGGCAGGTCGTCTTGGTGACGATGGGTAAAGTCCGTTATTCGTTGACGCTCGCCTGATAGGCTTCAGAGTCCAGCGCGTTTTCCAGCTCTTCGAGATCATCCGGCTGCACTTTGAAAAACCAACCTTCATCGTAAGGAGCGGCATTGATGGTTTCCGGCGCGTCGGCCAGTTTTTCGTTAATGGCGATCACCTCGCCGGACACAGGCGAATAAATATCGGAGGCCGCTTTTACCGACTCCACCACTCCGGCTTCCTGGCCAGCAGTGAGCATTGCGCCAACTTCCGGCAATTCAACAAACACTACATCACCAAGCGCAGCCTGAGCATGGTCGGTAATGCCGATGGTGACTGTGCCGTCGTCTTCGACGCGGGCCCATTCGTGGCTGGACAAGTACTTCAGTTCAGAGCGTATCTCACTCATGTCGATTCCTCGGTGCAAAAAATCTGGGCGCAGGCCCTGGTCGATTAAAACGGAAAACTGCAAAACAGGCGCATCTTAAACCGGCTTGCCGTTGCGCACAAAACAGGGTTTTACCACAGTCACATCCACTTCTTTGCCGCGAATCACAACCTTGGCCTGATCACCAGTTTCCACGGGCACCCGGGCGAGGGCGATGGAATAGCCCAGAGTCGGAGAAAAGCTGCCACTGGTGATTACACCCTGGCGCTCCACTCCGGCGGCCAGCACAGGATAGCCTTCGCGCAATACCCCGCGCTCGCGCATGACGAGACCCACCAGCTTGTCGCGGATGCCGTCCGCTTTCTGTGCTTCCAGGGCAGCGCGGCCGATAAAGTCGCGCCCTTCCGTCCAGGCGATGGTCCAGGCCATATTGGCCACCAAGGGCGACACCTCATCGTTCATCTCATGGCTGTACAGATTCATGCCGGCTTCTAGACGCAGGGTGTCGCGGGCACCGAGACCACAGGGACGCACGCCAGCATTCACCAAAAAGCGCCAGAGAGTTTCTGCCTCGCCCGCCGGCATCATGATTTCGTACCCGTCTTCGCCTGTGTAACCGGTGCGAGCAACTAACCAATTGGCACGTTCGCCACCGAGGAAAGCGCCGCTGAAAACACTGAGATTTTCCGCCACCGCCACATCGGTTGAGACGAGCAGAGAATGAAATTTGGTGCGCGCGCTCGGCCCCTGCACAGCGATCATCGCCAGCTCCGGTCGCTCTTCTATTTCCACTAGGAAATCTTTGGCTTGCAGACTGATCCATGCCAGGTCCTTGGTGCGGGTGCCGCAATTGACCACCAAGCGGTAGCCCCACTCCATCAGGTAGACAATCAGATCATCAATCACCCCGCCCTGCGGATTTAGCATGCCGCTATAAAGCGCTTTGCCGGGGGTTTGCAGTTTGGCCACATCGTTGGCAAGCAGATATTGGAGAAAGACTTTGGCCTCGGGCCCGCGCACGTCGACGATGGTCATGTGGGACACATCGAACATACCGGCATCTCGCCGCACCGCATGGTGCTCTTCAATCTGTGAGCCGTAATTAACTGGCATGGACCAGCCGGAAAAATCCACCAGCTTGCCGCCCATTTCCTGGTGCACGGCGTGGAGCGGGGTTTGGTTGAGCATGGGTACACCTGGAGGCAAGTTCGAGGGGCGGCATTCTAGCAGGAAGCCCGCATGTCATTGAACTCAGTCCATGCCAGAGCCAGTGCACACCCTGTATCCCTGCGTATTGCCGTTTGATACTTCACTCGACGAAATTGAGGAGTGCTTTTGACGCGCCTAGAGTTCAGTGCGCTTCACCCAACCAAAGGACGCACTTATGAAACTCAAACGTTTGGTCGCCAGTATTTCCGCCAGTTTCGACGACCTGGTCAGTAAAATCGAAAATCACGAAGCCATCGCCGAGGTCACGCTGCAAGAGATTCGCACCGCCGCCGCCAAAATCCGCTCTCAATTAAATATCACCCGCCAACGCCTCGAATATTTACATAATCAGGAAAATGCATTGCAGCAGGATTGCGAACGCTGGCAATTGCGCGCGGTGCAATGCGGCAAACAGGAGCACGAACGCGCCTTGCGTTGTGTACGGGCGCTAGAACAATGCGAACAGCAGAAAAAAGCGCTGCATCAGCAAATTCAGGAAAACACACGTCTGCACGACGAATTAACTCGCCATTTAAATCAAGTCGAGCATCACCTCACCGAATTGCAATTCAAACGTGACAGCCTGAGTGCACGCGCAACACGAAATCAGGTGACGCGTCATGTAGAAAAATCGCTGTTCGGCTCCACCCCGGACAAAATATTTGCGCGTTGGGAAGAAAGTGTCATTGCTGACGAGTATCTGACCCAACCGAATTACAGTGAAAACTCCGACGCGGGTCTAGACGCCGAATTCCGCAAAGCCGAGCAACAAAATCACTTGGAGCAGCGCCTTGCTGAGCTGATGGCGCAAGGCGCTGAACAAAATAACGGAGGTTCCGTGTGATGAACAACACCATTTCCAGCACTCTGCAAAACACTCTACCTGCAGAAAACCCGACGGCCGGCCGCACCGCGCGATTTCTCCGTATCATCGGCGCCTTGGCAATTGGCGGATCCGGTCTGCTGTATATGCTGCAGGGGCTATATCACAATAATTCTGATTTGCGGAATTGGGTTTATCTTGCACTTATGAGCACCCTTGGAGTGGGCGGAATTTTCAGTCAACGGCTGATGCAGGACAGCAAAGGCGCACGCTTATTTTTTGCCTTGGCAGCACTGTTGATTCCCGTGCAATTTTCCCAGCTCGGCGGTATGACATTGAGTTATTTTTCCGACACCCAACTCGCTTTGCAGTGGTTTGCCGTCAGCGCACCGGCATTCAACACTCTGTTATTGATCGGAGGGTTGAGTATTGCGGTGGCGCTATGTTTATCTTTAGCGGGATTTTCTATCCTCGCCCGCACTGCGGCCATGCCATTGACCGCCGCATTTGTGGGGATGAATCTGCTTCTTCTATTGCCGTTCCGTACCTCCTTCGCTGCATTGCCGATAGTTTTTGGTCTGATTGCCATCGCGCTATTACTGGAAATGCGGATATTCCGTCGCCACGTCATTTTCCAAACAATTGAAGGTATTAGCGTACGGCTACTGATATTGCTGCCACTGTCCATTACCATTTGTCGCACGGCATTTCACTTCAGCGATGCCATGGGTATTAGTGCAATCATGGGTGTGAGCGGATTTATATTTCATTACCTGGCGGACTGCAAGGGCGCTTCTATTGCCAGTCGCTACACGCGCGAATTTCTCCGTTTGCTTGCTTTTGCGCTGCTGATCCTCGCTCTGCCCACTTTCTGCCATGAGCTATTCGGCCACCTGCAGCAATCTTACGCCTTGGATAGACAGTGGTTGAGCATTGTTTACACCCTGCCCGCTCTGACATGCACGTTATATTTCTCCGCGCGCTCACAATTCCTGTCACTGTTTTATCAACTGGCTGCAAGCGCGGTGCTTTGTATTGCGATTGCCTGGGTGCTGGATAGCAAATATTACGCTGCCGAATTCATGCTGTGGTGCGCTACTTTAGCGACCCTGACGCACGGATTTATTCAGCAACATAAAATCACCTTTGTCTGCGGTGCGCTTGCCGCGGTTTGTCTTGGCGCTCATCTGATTTATGCCGCCGTGCAGGATATTCACTTCAACCTCTGGCTGGCACTTGCCATGGGCGGACTGGTTTTGATGGTGCTGTCCTCCATCTGTGAAAAACACGGTCGCAAATGGCTCCACAGCAGCCGCGACTACTGGCGTCAGTTTAATGAGTGGGAGACGCGCTAAGCGGCCCAGGAAGTCGCGGGGAGAGCTGCTTTTTTATATAAAGCCACAAATATCTCGTCTCGCCGATTCCGCCATACTGGAACATTGAAAAGCCAGAATTCATATGAATTCTGGCTTTTCAATATCATTGTGCTCAGCGCGATCCGCGACACCACAAAAAATCTGGCCGATCAGTTGATCAATACAGCGGAAATGAGCCAACGAGTGAAAAAAGAGTTGGCTCGCTGGAAGAGGCAGCGATGAAGGTTAACTTGTGATTACCGCTCGCATTCTAAACACCTATATCTTCGTTCCACAGCGCGGGCTTGAGGGCAATAAAATCCTGCATCATTTGAATACAGGTTTGATCCTGCAACACCGTCACCTTTACCCCGCGCGAGCGCAATAAATCCTCGTCGCCCATAAAGGTTTTATTTTCACCGACGATGACAGTCTCAATGCCATAAAGCAAAATGGCGCCGCTGCACATAGGGCAAGGCGATAGCGTGGTATAGAGCGTACAGTCCCGATAAACCGCCGCCGGCTGCCGGCCAGCATTTTCAAAAGCATCCATCTCGCCATGTAATACCACACTGCCCTGCTGCACCCGGCGATTATGCCCCCGCCCAATAATCTGACCTTGATGCACGATCACCGAACCGATGGGAATTCCGCCTTCGGCGATGCCTTGTCTGGCTTCGTCTATAGCGGCCTGCATAAATCTATCCATACGACCTCCTCTTTTGGCTGAGCGAGTTTCTGCAAAATATTGCAGTGATCATCACTATTAATCAGACGTTATTGCATAGGTAGCTAATTTAATCCGCAACAAGTGCTGGCGATCTGCAAAATTAAGGCCCCAATCGGTTTGGTCGCCATTCCATACCCGCAGCATGGTCCACTTGCCATTTTGGTAATAACCTTCTTCCACCCGCTCGATCATATGCTTTTTGCCTACCAGCTCGGACGCAGGAGAAAATTCCACGCGCGCTTTATATCCGGTAACCAAAAATTCATCTTGACCAAGCTGCGCCAGCAACACGCCACCGGCAGATGGCGTGTTGCCCTGCGGGGGAGCAATCCAAAACATGGGACGGCCGTAGGTGACCGTGGCATTCCACTTCCCGAGCTGCAAAATCTGGGTATACCACTCCGCAGTGGTTTGCTTCTGTTTTGCCTCATCGGTTTCGCGGGTTGCTGGCGGCGGATCTGGTTCGGCGACACCCCACACTTTCCCAGCCGCGCTGAGTTCTGCCCACTCTAGCTGCATTGGCCTGAGCAGATCATATAAGCGTGAGAATTGTGCAATAACAGCTTCATCGTATACCGGCGCACCGAGTGGAAAATTGGTGTAGCCAGTATCGTCCATACCAAAAGGTGAAATCCCAATACCGCCGCGGCCCAATGTTGAAAAGAAATAACGCGCGTAAGCCTGATCATTACCAATTTCTGCTACAAAAAGCGGGTTATCCAGGCGGGCGTAGGCATCCAGGACTTTTTCAACTAAATCGTATTCCCGAAAATAAATATCCGGCGCAATCGAATCGATATTTGGTGCAGCTGCCTTCCAAATATGAATCACATTATCTGTGGCACCACCACTTGAATATGAACCAGGCAGCCCTGGATTAACAGGATGACGCAAAGCCACATTGACATACATGGGTAAATTCTTTACGGCCTTGCCCGCCGCGGCAATTTCGTCGCAATAACGAGCAATATGATAGGCATGAAAGAACTCGTCGGCATCCGCCTTGAATACTTCACTCCAGGTGCCCTGCTGAACATTCAGCGCGCGCACCAAATCTTTCGGCACCTGCGCTTGAAAAACCGCCTGAGCCGCCGGCGAGTAATCCCGCGCGGATCCATAAGTGCCAACTTCATTTTGCACCTGAACCATAATGACGCGGTGTTCCTTGTCATGTTTTTTTAGGTACCTCATCAATTCAACAAATGCAGTTTTATCCGCATTCAAAGTATTAGCACTCATGGGCGATAACGAATTAAGGGTATCGCCGCCCCGTGTCACCACTCGGGGGAAACGTTTATTGTCCAGCTTCACCCACGCGGGGGCGTAATGTGGGGCGTTATTTTTCCAAGTGCCGAACCAAAGCAGAATCAATCGGACGTTATGCTGCTTTGCCTCTTTCAGTAACACATTGAGATAGGAAAAATCGAAACTCCCTTCCATTGGCTCAACCTGCTCCCACGCCACTGGGATGCTTAAAGTATTAGCGCCGAGCTTTTCTACCGACGGCCAAACATCCTTCAACGCGGCGGGATAATTGCTGGAATTATTGGTCTGGGACCCCAAAATAATATAGGGTTCGCCATCAACTAGCAGCGCGTGGTGCCCGTCGTCACTCATTAATTTCGGCAAAGGGGCGGCAACAGCTGCTAGGGAAACTAAGCCGGTTATAATTAGTGCGCATATTCTGCGCACCACTTCGGAGAAGGTGCTCATGGAAACTCCCGTCGTTATTATTATTGCGGATACACTGCCGCGACCAGCGTAGCGTAAGAGCGCCAATATATCAGGGCTGCAACAGATTCGTCTTATTTTCCCCCAGCGTCCCGTTGCGCGCCTGTTGTTTGAGTACACCCTCCTCGCTCACCAGCTCACCCTCCGCAGGGGTGGCTAGGCAGTGCTCGTCCGCTTCCGCAATCCTGGGTGGGTTCGCTTGGGGTTTCGCCAGAGGCAATGACTGCTGCTCCGCCATATGCACCGCAATTCCTTGCGGAAAAATGATTTCACGAGCATCGTCCGGCATACTGATGCCGGCCTCCATCAGTCTGGATTTCACCGTGCGAATAAC
>DJFQ01000227.1:35863-42876 GCA_002432095.1 Marinagarivorans sp. UBA5868
GGATGCTCGCCGAGCCACGCCAAAACCAAACTCTGCACCTCACTGATGGAAGCATCATATCCAATGCCAACGGTAAAGCTCTGACGAACGTTGGGGTTGGCGGAGAGATTGGTAATGGGTTCTTTATAAATAATCGTATTGGGAATCTGCACATGATTACCATCCAATGTCATCAGCACCGTGCCACGAGTGGTCATGGCCTCCACCATACCGGTGTAATCGAGGACTTTAATCATATCTCCGAGAACAAAAGGACGCTGAATGCTCAACAAAATGCTGGCGAGAAAATTTTCGGTAATATCGCGAAATGCGATACCGATAATCAAACCAAGTAAACCGGTACCGCCAATTAACGTTGTGGCAAGACTGCCGAGACCGCTGACAGAAAATACCAAATAAATGCCGAGTACCAGAACCGGTATGGCCACCATCCGGGCGATAAGGCTGCGCAGCATAAGGCTGTCGACACGTCTAGCCAGCAGCCTGCGTGCAGTTGCCACCAGACGTTTCGCTAACAACACGCTCAACAGCAAAATTAAAAGGCTTACAATCCATTGGGGAATGTGGCGCAACGCCCGTTGAAATAGTGTCTGCGTCTGATCGGCGAGCGGAGCAAGGCTCCATGGATTTGGATTCACTATTTGAATTTTATTGACCACCGCGACCACCTCTTCGGTGCGATAGGCGATATTCTCCGCCCAGTCTTTATGCTCACCGCGAGCGGTATTACCTTGTAGAGTCACAATCCCGCTGTTGTTGTGAACCGAAATGTTCTCGAACCACTCGCTCGCCAGCAATATGGAGCGAATACGGGTTCGCACTGCGTCATCACTCGCCCCCGCTTTAACTGGGATTACCTTTTGCTCCGCGTCAGCGGGATCGGATTGCGCAAGCACTGCCTGTGGCTGGCAAAGCACAAAAAACAAAACGCAAAACCAATATTTCATCATCTTCGCCTCCGTCTGATACTTTAACCTCTGCTTAACGCTTTAACCTCCGCTTAACGCTTTAACCTCGGCTGAACGATTTAACTTTTTATAACACTTTAACCTCCACTAACTCTTAGGCTCCGTATAACACTTTAACAGCGCCAACGCCTGTTCATGATGCCGCTGGTTAAATGTTTCTATTTCCTCGTTAATGGATGCTCGATCCAGCGCATTTGTCAGGGCTTCGTCGCAGCTGTCTCGCACCGCGATCGCGTGTCGCACCAACGTCAACGTGCAGTCCTCGTTGCGCAGCATTTGTCGAACTTTGCACATACCATTCAGCAGGTGGCGCATGACGATAGGATCCCGCTTTGCGTACTCGCGTATGGGAGTTATGTTCTGTCGCAACAGATCGTCGAAGCTCGTGGGCTGCAAGAAGATTCTTGCGGCACCCTTTTTGTCGTTCAAAATACAGATTTCTTCGCTGGAGCACTTTTCAATGAAGAGCATCACCAGCATATCGATTGCTTTAATGGCGGTAGCCGGATCGTTGATGCCCGGGCTCAATGACTTAACGGCCACTTCCGAAATTTGCTTGAAGCCGAAGCTGTAATGATCGCCGAGACGTTCCTGTGGATAAAAGAGAAAACACTGATGAACCTTTTCCGCAATCGTCTGATCCAGTTCTTTATTGACTCTGACGTAGGGCGCATTGGCCACATAAAAATAGCCAATGCGGTCCGTCATTTGAAGCTGTACATCGTATTCACAACACAAACGCAACAATTCGTCTTCCTGAATCCACTTCAAATATCCCGCGCAGGGCGCGTTTAGGGTCGACCAACCACTGGTATCCGGTTCGATGAATTTTTCTGCGCCGAGGCTTTTACGAAGTTTTGACAACGTCTGTTGCAGCAAGCGATCAAGAATGTGATCTACCTGAATCGCCTGACTGATGGAATGAATAAAATAGGCAAAAAGCGCCAAACAAGCCAAACCAAAGCACAAGCCGACAAGAATACCAAATCCAGGAATACGCCGCTCATCTGCATCCGGGTGAATATTCAGAATCAGCATCAGACAAAAGCAGATCGTCCCCAGATAAACGCCCATTACTACCTGATTATCCTTAGCGGTAATCAACCCAGGCAGTAACCGTGGTGACAAATTCGCTGATGCCTGGTTGAGCACCACCATCACCATGGAAAAACTAAACACCATCAGGGAAATAGTGGATGCCACCAACGTGCCCAATACCAAACGGCCGTCTTCCTCGCTTTCCACCATAACCACATCCATGGATTCCTTAATGTCCATCAACCAAGGCTGATATTCCACCCAAATAAGCAGCAACGCCAATACGATAAAAGCCAGCGCAATAATCGTAGGAAAAAAAGCGATGCTCCCGGTAACTCTCCGCAACCACTGTTTAACGGCCAAACGGGGATTTTGCACAACAGGCTCCCTCTGCTTCATTGAACTAGAGGAAACAATGTCTGCAGAATTAGTGCCAGGCTAGGCAGCGTCTATAAAAGAAGATTTTTGGTGGGTAGAAGCCTGAGAGGCGCTACGTAACGAGTGCAACTGGGGACAGCCTTACAAGGGATTTAGAAAAAATTGCCCCTTCGATTCGCTCAGGGACCTCTAAACTGGTGGCTGAGCGAAGTCGAAGCCCAGTAAGGCTCATCGCTCAGGGCGCCGCCTTCGCCCCGTCAGGAACCGATCCTTCTACTCCAGGACCGCAAGAGGATCTTGTTAATAAGCCCAGCTATTATGAGAAAGCGGCATTTGATTCAGCAGATTCCGTCGCTCGCGCCAATCAGGTAAATATTTATCCATCAACATGCGACAGCGCTCACTGTGATTGCGCTCCAGCAAATGCACAAGCTCATGTACCGGGATATATTCCAAACATTCCGGCGGCTTTTTGGCGAGTTCCAGATTGAGCCAAATGCGCTGTGATTGAGTATTGCAGCTGCCCCATTTGGTTTTCATTTTTTTGATCCTGAAAAGCTCGGTGTGAAATAACTCCGAGAACTAGCCCACCCTTAGTGGTTCTGGAAAGTGACCTTTCGAACTGACTCTTAGTTCTCGCACGGCACAATGAAATCAACATGATAGTGTTCATCATGTCGCACCCAAGATGGCTTTTTTGAAAGATTGATATTTTGTCGCAAATAGTCTGCATACTGCGTTGCAAATAGCCCCTGCTGCAATTGCGGATCGAAAATGACTCGCCAAGTCGAATGACCACGTGCTTTAGCAGCCTTATCCAGCGCGACCAAATGCGCCGCAAGAGCCTCGTAGTCGATTCTGAATTCTTTGTAGAGCCCCTTATTGTCAAACTCAATATCGTAGCCAAACCGGTTTACTGGATTTGTAGGCAAATGAACTGACTCATTTTCCTTATTAATCACCGGCGTCATAAAGTCAACGGAAAGCCCATTCCGATGAGTTTTATGCGGCTTAAATTGCCCGCCGGTTTTAAATCCTGTTTCCGCGTATTTATAAACCTTCAACGGCTGTTCCCGCTCCAGCAACGCATAAGCCTCCACCACAATCTCCCGCACCTCCGAATGCACATAAGTCCGGCCTGCCGCTCGTGCGATATTGCTGTAAGTAACAAAATTGGGACCGCTGCGCGGCAGCTCGACGCCGTTTTCCAACCGGCCGTTAGCTGTAGTGCCGTGGCAGGTGCTATCGGCTGCAATGACCAGGATAGGCGAGAGTAAAAGATAGATTAAGCAATATTTCATAAAACCCATTGTATTGCTCTGCAGTGTTGATTAGCACGTCGCTCGTTCAGCACAGTATCATATGGCCTATGCTTGAGCCGCCGAATTCTACGCCCATGCAAGCGCCCTTACACCTCCTTGTAGACTTGGGATCTCTTGGTTTGCTAGCATCCGCGAAGCACTAATGACACACGGAGGTTCTTTCCATGCCAGACATAGCGATTCCAATTGTTTTTCCTGATTATCTGATTGCCGTCAATACTCCTAAAACCAAGGTCAAAGTACCTGATCTTATTCCCGGGTTTGATTTGTTTCCCGACTCCATTGTTATTCCGGAAACAAAAAACAAACTGCCAGAGCTAGGACACGCCGGAATTTTGTTTATTAATGGCGCGTCTGGAACCACCAAATATTACGAATATGGAAGATATGCCAGTTCGGATGGGAATGTCAGAAAGCTACCTATTCGTGATGTAACCATGGCGGCTGATGGCCATCCCAGCAAAGCCTCCCTCCTATATACGCTAAGCCAAATATCTGCAGGCTCCGGTCAGAACGGACGCATATTGGGCGCCTATATTCAAGTCCCCGGAAAATTTAAGGCCATGCTCGATTACGCCCAAAAAAGAATGGCCGAAAACTCGAATCCCAATCGAAAAAAATATGAATTGATGAGCAACAGTTGCAATCATTTTATGAAAGGGGTGCTCGATACAGCAGGAGTGGATACGCCCTACATGCTTGATCCACGTCCTAATTCCTACATAGAGGAAATTCGCGTAGATTTCCCCAAGCTCGATTATTCCCGGGCCGAACACAAGCTTGTTGTCGAAAATCCACCAGCATCTTTGGCCTCGCTCATTAGAGTCCATGCACAACCTGCTGCAGTATAGTCAAATGAAACTCCGATTACTTTTTCTAGTTCTGATTGCTAATCTTCTCGCATGCTCACTGGAGACTGTTGAAAAGACAGGCCCAGACAACAGTTGGTGGCTAGGCGGTGATGATGGAGGCGTATTCGTAAAAATCACAGACGACGCCAATCCAAACGACAAAATCTACAACGGCGCTATCTACTTCGAGAGTAATGAAAAAATTTGGTATAAAGGCCCGTTCCGCCTCCAAGGGGGGATTCAGTTTTCCCCAGAACATCGCGACCAGTATTTATTCTGGGATGGCGAGAAGCTGCACTTACGGGATTCTTCGTATCTGGAGCCGACTGAGCCAATCCCGCCTTTGTAGAGATGTCCTGCTCAATACCGGCTGGAGCTTTACGCCGTAGGCGCCACGCTGATGAGTTGCTTGATTCGGCAGTACTTGACGAATCAATGCAGGCGGATATTCGGGTCTTCTATTTAGCTCGTAAGCCTGACAAGGTGTCCGCCCGAAAGGCACCATGCTTCTCGATCTAATGGTGCGTTATCGTGCCACCACATCAAATGAACCAGCTCTTGCGTTAGGCACCGCCGCCCTACACGAAAACGTCTCGCAACTTATATTCCCGCCACCACCTGAGCCGCCAGCGAAATCTGCCGTGGGGTGAACTGGCGCTTGCGAGAGTTCCATTGGTAAATTTTCTCGGTAATTGCCTCCGGCGTTTTTCCCGATTCTTGCTTGATTACCCAGTGAGTCGTTGCCAAAAGTTCAAGACCAAAGGGTGATTCAAAGCCCCGCGACCAGATTTGCTACTCGGTCGAAGCGTTCCTGGGTTTGCGGGTGTGCTTGCAGAAATTCTTCTGCTTCATTCACGGCCCCGGCTTGCTTAGCTTCTTTGCAATTTTGCCGCTGGCATGCATTGATTGCATCCCAATTCAGCTCTCCAAGCTGCGCCAGATCGGCGCGGCCTTCAAAGTAATAGGAACCAGCATTCGATAGTGTGAAAGCCCGACGTATCTCAGGTCCGTCTCATCACTCAGCTCGTCGCAGCGGAACTAGAGAGAGGAGTAAAGCGTGTTTTTTTTGATGGCCATTTATTAACTTTCCGGGGTTCTTTTTTGTTTAGTGTGATTTGGGTGGATTCTTGTAAATGGCTCCCTTCGACTTAGTTTCGGCTTCGCTCAACCTAAACGCTCACGGACAGGGTTTAACCAGGTGGCTGAGCGAAGTCGAAGCCCGCACAATTCCCTTCGACTTCATTTTGACAAGCTCAATGCAAGCGCTCAGGGAACGGATTTGCCCTCGCTCACGAATCGCTCTCTGAGCCAGCAGGCTGGGCGGAGTCGAAGCCCGGCGATTCAAAATCGAATGCACTGGAATTTCGGCACCTAGCCAACTCGTGCAAACGATTAAAATCTCCTTGTATAAGAGCCTCTTTTTTCTTTCTACTCCAGCCTTGTATTTGTTTTTCACGGGCAAACGCTTCGTCTATTCGCTCGAAGCTGTCAAGAAATACCAGCTTTACGGGCAAATGTTTCCGAGTGTAATTTGCGCCCTGGCCATTTTCGTGTTGCCAGAGTCTTAACTCGATTTTTGTCGTGCTGCCGGTGTAGTAGCTTCCGTCGCTGCATTCAAGAATATAAACATAACCTGTCATGAATCCATTCACTCTGTTTCGATTTTATTTCGAATTGATTTCGACCCCGTTCGGCACTGCTAAGCGACCAACGGCCTTCCCAAACGGGTGGCTGAGCGAAGTCGAAGCCCAATCCGCTCCCCTTCGACTTCGCTCAGGGAACACCTTCGACTTCGCTCAGGGAGCGGGCGATCGTGAGTCCAGCATCCGCATGCAAGCGTTGAGCGGAGTCGAAACGAGTCGAAGTCCGGTGACTGAGCGTTTACGTTGAGCGCAGCCGAAACGGAGTCGAAGTCAAACCGCTGCCTCCGCCATATCCCCTTTTTCCTCTAACCAGATTTTCCTATCCCCCGCCCTTTTTTTCGCGAGGAGCATATCCATAATCTGATGGGTTTCGTCGCCTTCGGCTATGGTCAACTGCACCAGTCTGCGTGTATCCCGCGCCATGGTGGTTTCCCTTAATTGCAACGGATTCATTTCACCCAGACCCTTGAAGCGCGTTACTGCGGGTTTGCCTTTTTTCTTTTCAGCGGCGATGCGGTCGAGGATGCCTTGTTTTTCACCTTCGTCGAGGGCGTAGTAAACCTCTTGGCCGACATCAATGCGATACAACGGCGGCATGGCGACGAAGACGTGGCCGGCTTTTACCAGCGCGGGGAAATGGCGGACGAATAAGGCACACAATAAAGTGGCAATGTGTAAACCGTCGGAATCGGCATCGGCGAGTATGCAGATTTTGCCGTAGCGCAGTTTGGTTAAATCATCGCTGCCAGGATCTATGCCGAGGGCGACGGAAATATCGTGCACTTCCTGTGACGCTAATACTTCGTTGCTGTC
>DJFQ01000227.1:42898-44652 GCA_002432095.1 Marinagarivorans sp. UBA5868
CGTTCGATTTTTTTGCTGGAGCGCACGCGTTTTTGTGCGTTGTTGATAACGAAGTCGGCAAGCTTATCGCCATTTTCCGTATTTTGGTTCAGCCACAAACTGAAAGAATCTTTACAAACGCCGGCGACAAATGCCGCGGCTTCACGCGACGACAAACGCTCTTTGGTTTGACCGGAAAATTGCGGGTCTTCCAATTTGTAGGAGAGCACAAAACAGCAATTAATCCAGATATCTTCCGGCGCGAGTTTAACGCCGCGTGGAACCAGATTGCGTAATTCGCAATATTCGCGCATGGCCTCCATGAGGCCGGTGCGCAGGCCGTTGACGTGAGTGCCACCCTGTGCGGTGGGAATCAAGTTGACGTAGCTTTCCTGTATCGCTTCACCGCCTTCTGGCAGCCATTGCACCGCCCAATCGACGGCTTCGTGCTGACTAGTGAAGGTACCGACAAAAGGTTGTTCAGGCAGCGCTGGCCAACCTTGGGTAGCGCCAGATAAATAATCTTTTAATCCATCTTCGTAATACCACTCGTCTTTTTCCCCGGTCTGCTCGTCCAGAAAGGAGATATGCAAGCCGGGGCATAACACCGCTTTTGCGCGCAATACATGGCGCAGGCGAGTGACGGAAAATTTCGGTGAGTCGAAATATTTTGGATTCGGTAAAAAACGCACGCTGGTGCCGGTATCGCGCTTGGCGCAAGTACCGACTACGTGCAAATCGACGGTTTTATCGCCATCCTGAAATCCTATGCGGTAGATCTGTCCGTCGCGCTTGATAGTGACTTCAAGAATCCGCGAGAGTGCGTTAACAACTGACACCCCCACACCGTGCAAACCGCCGGAAAACTGATAATTTTTGTTGGAAAATTTGCCTCCCGCATGCAGCGTGGCGAGGATGACCTCCACGCCGGACTTGCCCTGCTCCGGGTGAATATCCACCGGCATACCACGGCCATCGTCGGCGACGGTTACGGAATGATCTTTGTGCAGCACCACGTCGATTTTTTTTGCGTGACCTGCGAGGGCTTCGTCGACGCTGTTATCGATAATTTCCTGAGCAAGGTGGTTAGGGCGGGTGGTGTCGGTGTACATGCCGGGGCGTTTTTTGACAGGGTCCAGCCCGGTGAGGACTTCAATATCTTCTGCGGTGTATTTACTCATAGGATTTTATGTATCTCGATTTTTGTTGCCGGCTTCGACGCGCCATCAATAGCCGTTGCGTTTTTTATTGTGTCCGCGAACTCAGTTGCCGAATTCCTCAAAAAATTCGGCGATGTCCGGCAGCCAACCTTCATAGCCATCAAATGCGTGGCTGCCACCGGTCTCCACGGTTTGCCTGCAGCCGCGATATTTCGCTACTGCCTCGCGGTAATCCAATGTCTCGTCTCCGGTTTGGGCCAATAGCCAGTAGAGATCGGGATTGTTTAGCCGGTCCACGTCACAGGCGGCGAGGTCGGCCATATCATCGGCCGTTAGAATACAGGTTTCGGCGGTATGGTAGTTTTTTAGGGTTTGACCAACAAGCGCCTGAAACCGACGCTGAGGGCTAACGGCAGGGTTGATCAATACTGCCGGAAGGCCTCGGGTTTCCGCCAGATAGGTCGCCCAAAAACCGCCGAGAGAGCTGCCCAGCAGGAATACTTCGCTGTCGGGAAGACATTCAAGCAAATATTCCAGTGCCGCCTTTGCCTGCGCCGGATGTGACGACAGAAACGGGCATTCGAAACGCCAGTCTGGCCGATGGTAACGCAGCCA
>DJFQ01000227.1:44685-49573 GCA_002432095.1 Marinagarivorans sp. UBA5868
ATTGGGGCCTGATGATAAAGATGAATTTGAATTGCGGATTAGTAGCCGTCGGATACGAGGTCGATATCGTAGATCCGTTCGGTGACGCGATTCACGTGCGTAGTATAGACGCCATTGGGGTGGAGTTCGTACGCCCGATAGCCAGGCATCGCACTATCCACCGCGAAGTCGTCACTCAGAGGCTTGAATTGAACACAGGTGGACGGGGTAGCCAGCAAGTCGACGCCGTTGCGCACCATATAAAACTCCTGGTGTACATGGCCCCAGGACACCGCGCGCACGTTGTCGAAGCGATCAGTGATCGCAAAAAAATCCGCGGCATTGCTTACGACATACTGATCGATCCAAGCACTGCCCACGGGTATGAGTTGGTGATGCAGAAAAATCAGGGTTGGCGATGTGGGGTCAGACTCCAACAATCGCTCCAGACGATTTAGCTCGCTCTGCGGCAGTTCACCGCGCTCCTCAAACGGCACACGGGAATTCAGCAGAATAATGTTCCATCCGCCGATACTGAGGTAATCCGAGCGAGGAGCAGCGGAACGAATCGCACGCATTCCCGCTGGGTCGTCATGGTTACCGGGGAGCCATGCGAGCGGTGCGGCAGGCATATGCTTGCGAACGATCTGAACAAAACGATCATAAGAAGCGGCGGTGCCGTCGTTGGAAATATCGCCACTGCACAGCACGAGATCAAAAATATCCTCCTGCCCTACTGCGCGCTCCAAAACATCTACCAGACTGTCCGCTGTTCTCAGCCCGAGCAAAGATTCATCCGCATCGCGCCCGAGGTGGCAATCTGTTATTTGCAAAATCCGAATGGGTTTACCGTTCAAGCGCGTCATTCTCCACTACTGCTCCAAATCGCCGCTCAAGTCACTGTCGACAGCTGATATTGCTCAGCCTATGAAGCTAGTTTGACCCTTAATTCCGATTTATCCAGCGCCTAGTTTTTGTTAATGCGAATCGACTCACATATTCCATTGCGGGCAATTCCCAATTTCCGGCAATGAACCAGGAGTTCGCCCAAAAACCGGTTGAGCGCCATTTTCTCGTCGGGCTGATACATGTTGGGGTTGGGATACTGATACACCGGCCGCCAATGGCGGTGGCGGTTCCAGGCGATCACCTCTGCCATAGCCACATCGTGGTACAAGCGCACGCGCAATTGCGGTGCCTGGAGATAAAAAGGCGCGAGATAGGTCTGGGTGATCAACAGTGTCGAGGTGTAGGGTGCCGCCTCTTCCAGTTCGACCCGGACTGCGGTTTCCCGCACCGTATCTAAGGAAAATGACCAAAAAGTCTGCTCACCCCGGCAACCGGGGAACAGCGACATACACAGGTGATAATTGATTTCACAGCGGGAGTGGTGATCCGGCAGGCTCACGGTCAGAGACTGCTTGACTCTGGAACGCTCGAGCACTTTTACCATCGCGGTGTTCTCATCACATTGATCTCCCGAATGCCTATGGCCAGGATGGCCAACGGGCGCGTAGTTGGGGCCGATTGAGTTGCAACCACTGCAACCCTATAAGAGTTGCGGCGTTGTTCATTCTACTCTGAAGCATAGCATTGAACACCTCTTCGGCTGGGTAAGCTTTGAACAGTATGTCCTCGTTCTCACCCTCCACACCAAAGACGCCTCCCGCCTCTGTCAGGTCGCAAATAGCACAAAATAAGTGCGTGTATTCATTGCAACTTCCCGGAGTGGGATAGAAGGCGGAAATGGGCAGCAATTCCTTCGCATACAGCCCCGCCTCTTCCACCAGTTCCCGCAACATCATGTCCGCTGGACTCTCACTCTCCTCCACCATGCCGGCAACACTTTCCAAGGTCCACGGACCGTAGGGTGAATCGAGAGTGCCGATGCGAAATTGGTCCACCAAGCCGACTTGGTCCAACACCGGATCATAGACGACGGCGGAGGCGGCTTCAGCTTTGGCAAAGAGTTCGCGGTTGAACGCCCGACTCCAACCACCGTTGAACAAACGGTGGCGCAGGCGCACGTTTAATAATTTAAAAAAGCCGGAGTGAATCGGCTTTTCCTCCAGGACTTCCACATCCTCCCGGCTGAATTGATTTTCCACCGCGCCCTCCTTAAACCTTGTGATACTTTTAAACCTTGTGATAAATAGCGCTGCCGCTCGCACGGAACTCTTGCGCTTTGGCTTCCATCTCTGCCTGCACGTCCACCAGAGTGACTGTTTCCGCTTCGACTTCAACACCTTGGGCCGCCGCATAATCCCGCACCTCTTGAGTAATTTTCATCGAGCAGAATTTCGGCCCGCACATGGAGCAGAAGTGCGCCACCTTGGCGGAATCCTTCGGCAGGGTTTCGTCGTGATATTCCTTCGCGGTGTCGGGATCGAGACCGAGATTAAATTGATCTTCCCAACGAAATTCAAACCGCGCTTTTGACAACGCGTTGTCGCGCAGTTGCGCCCCGGGATGGCCTTTGGCCAAGTCGGCGGCATGAGCAGCAATTTTGTAAGTAATGATGCCTTCTTTCACATCGTCTTTATTCGGCAAACCCAAATGCTCTTTTGGCGTGACATAACAGAGCATGGCACAGCCGAACCAGCCGATCATAGCGGCGCCGATTCCCGAAGTAATGTGGTCGTAACCAGGGGCAATATCAGTCGTTAGCGGGCCGAGTGTGTAGAAAGGTGCTTCTTTGCAGACTTCCAACTGCTTATCCATATTTTCTTTGATCATATGCATGGGCACATGACCTGGACCTTCGATCATCGTCTGCACATCGTGCTTCCAGGCAATCTCCGTTAATTCTCCCAGAGTTTCCAGCTCACCAAATTGCGCGGCGTCGTTGGCATCGGCAATGGAGCCGGGGCGCAAGCCGTCACCGAGAGAAAAGCTTACGTCGTAAGCTTTCATGATTTCGCAAATATCATCGAAATGGGTGTAAAGGAAATTCTCTTTGTGATGCGCAAGACACCATTTCGCCATAATGGAACCGCCGCGAGAAACAATCCCCGTTACGCGCTTTGCGGTGAGAGGTACATAACGCAATAAAACACCGGCGTGAATCGTAAAATAATCCACGCCCTGCTCGGCCTGCTCAATCAGGGTGTCGCGGAAAATTTCCCAGGTTAATTCCTCGGCTACGCCGCCAACTTTTTCAAGCGCCTGATAAATCGGCACAGTGCCAATCGGCACCTGGGAATTGCGAATAATCCATTCGCGGGTTTCGTGAATATTTTTGCCGGTGGATAAATCCATAATCGTGTCAGCACCCCAACGAGTGCCCCACGTCAATTTGGCCACTTCTTCTTCAATGGAAGAAGTCAANNTCCAATTCGGTGTGATTAATATTTGCCGGAATAATCGCGCGACCAAGAGCCACTTCGGACCGGACAAATTCCGGGGTGATTTCTTTGGGAATCGCTGCACCGAAACTCATGCCCGGATGCTGCTCGCCCAACACGCCCAACTCCTTCGCCTGCTGCAGGCTCATACTTTCGCGGATGGCGATGTATTCCATTTCCGGCGTAATAATGCCTTTGCGCGCGTAATGCATTTGACTGACATTGTAGCCGGCTTTGGCGCGGCGTGGATTGCGCACATGTTCGAAGCGCAAAGCCGCCAATTTCGGGTCGTGTAAACGTTCGCGGGTAAAGGTCGAACTATTGCCGCGCAAAAATTCAGTGTCGCCGCGGGCTTCAATCCAGGGCGTGCGAATATCCGGCAGACCTTTGCGTACGTCGATTTTCACATTGGGGTCGGTATAAGGGCCGGAGGTATCGTAAACGCGCACGGCGGGATTTTTTTCCCCGCCGAAATCCGTCGGTGTATCCGCGAGCGATATTTCCCGCATGGGAACGCGGATATCTGGACGCGAACCTTCAACATAAATTTTTTGCGATTTAGGAAAGGGCTGCACCGAGGATTCATCCACACGGGCCTCGGAATTGACGAAGGTTTGGTCGGCTTGCAATTTCATTTATGTTCCTCTGAGTCGCGTGGCTTTCTTTGCCAATGTTGGACCTAACGTGCCAATAGTGGCCGTTATAGTTAGTGGCCTTTACCAGTATTGAAAGAAGTGGTGAATGGGGCCGTTGTGAGGCACCAGTTGAAGTCGGGCGCTTTGGCTAATGGCACCCTGAATAAAAGATTTTGCCGCAGCGACCGACTGCTCCAGGGTAAGCCCCTGAGCCAGACCAGCGGCGATTGCCGATGCCAGGGTGCAGCCGCCGCCGTGGGTGTGACTGGTCGATTGGCGCGGGGCGCTAAAGGGCTTTGTCCCGCTTTCCGTCACCAAATAATCAACGGCCAATGGCAGCTGCGCGTCCCCGCCTTTTAGCAAAACGGCGCGGCCGCTTAGTTGATGCAACATCAGGGCTTGTTTTTCCAGCTCGTCGTAACTCTCGGCAGGAGCTACGTCTAACAGGCGGGCTGCTTCAGCAACATTGGGCGTTACCAGCGTCGCCAGCGGCAGCAGACGTTCACGAAAATAGGCGGTGACGCCGTCTTGCGTCATTAAGCTGCTGCCGCTGGTCGCGCCCATCACCGGGTCAAGAACCACCGGCAGGTTCGTCTGCTCCAGCACTTTGGCAACGGTTTCGGCCAGTTCGATATTGGCGAGCATTCCGATTTTGATGGCGGACACTGGCAAACCCGTCAGCACCGCTTCTATCTGTGCCTGCAGTTGCGCAGGCGTAAGTGGATAGATACCAAAGACACCGGAAGAATTTTGCGCAGTAATGGCGGTGATGGCGGTAGCGACGAACACGCCAAATGCCGCCCCCGCTTTCAAATCCGCCTGAATTCCCGCACCACCGCTGCTGTCACTGCCGGCAATGCTCAGCACAACCGCAGCGGGTTTATTGCTTTCCGAAACCGCCATACACGCACTCAGTTAAATGGGATGTAT
>DJFQ01000227.1:49584-55024 GCA_002432095.1 Marinagarivorans sp. UBA5868
TGCTGCTTTAATTGACACTAACGCGCGTCACCAGCACCGGCACCCCGACAAGACGAGCGCACAGTCTACCCAAGCCATCCCGCCTTTTCGAGTGACGATTTGCCTTGGATGACGAAAAACCGGATTGGAGAAAAAAGACCGACTGGTCGTTTTCCGTTGCGCAACTTCTGCCTATAATTGCTGTCAACTCCAGCCAGCTGCCAGGCGCGCCTCGACCGGCAGCTACTCGCATTCCGCATTACGGGAGCTCCGCGATTCATGCCCCTTAATTTCCATCCAGGCATTTCCCCTTCGGTTGCCGCACCCGTGGCGAATCCGGTGAGATCGTCACCAGTAAAAGATCCAGCTGCGCATCGCGTAGAAGTGGAGCCTTTGGTGGTGGAAGAACGCGGTACCGAGCGTAGCGCGAAACGTTCTGCGGAGTATGTGGCGGCGCTGCGGGATTTGCGGGAAGAGCAGCAGGCTCCACAGCACAATCTAGCGACCCGCACTTACTTGCAAATAGCGCACTATGAAGGTGATTTTCAACTCGTCGACGTCTATACCTGAGGTTCACCGACGGCTTTATCTGGCTCCGCCCGGCCAAACAGAATTTCACATGCATTATTCACACAGCGTGGTTACACTCCCCACGCCTCGTTTTAAACCGATACACATCAAAGGAACCCCATGAAAATACGCATCGCTTCAGGCTTGAGTTCGGTTTGCTGCGCCCTCGTTCTCTTCTCCCAAGCCGCCAGTTCGGAAACGCTGCAGGACATTTATCTGCAGGCACTGGAAAACGACCACCGATTTAAGGCGGCGCAAGCAGAGAGAGACGCAGGGATCGAATATCGGGGAGTGCGTCGCGCCGCCTTGCTGCCACAAATTGCCGGCGATGCGTCCTGGCAAAAATCCGATATCGAAAACAAGGTGGCCAATCAGGAACTGAGCCCAGAGCTTCAGGAGGAGACCCCACCGGAATATGAAAGCACGCAGATCATTTACGGCGTAGGCCTGCGTCAGTCGATCATCGATTTGAGCAACTGGCACTTGTACGCCCAGGGCAAAGCGCTGGCAAACGTCGCCGAGGCAGAATTTGCCATTGCTCGGGAAGAACTGATTCTGCGCACCTCTCAGGCATACTTTGACGCTCTTCGTGCGGTCGATAACCTCTCTACCGCCAAGGCTGAAGAAGATGCTCTTTCGCACCAATTGGAACAGACCAAACAGCGTTTCGCTGTGGGCTTGACAGCGATTACCGAAGTACATGAAGCGCAGGCAGCCTACGATTCCGCTACCGCCAACCGGCTGGTCGCAGAAGGTAATCTTGGTATTGCTTTCGAGGCTTTGGAAGTATTAACCGGCCGCAGCTACCGCTCGCTTTCCCCATTGAAGGACGAGTTCCCTGTTGCACCACCCGAGCCCCTCGCCCGTGATGAGTGGGTGAAAATGGCCCTTGAAAACAACTCTTCATTGCAGGCATCGCATTTCAATGCGCGCTCTGCAGAAGCCAATGCCAATGCAGCAAAAGCGCGCCATTTACCTACGCTAACCGGCTCAATTCGCTACGGCACCAACGAGCGCGATATCGAAGACATCACCATTCAGGATCAAGAGGCCACTACAGTTCAGTTGGATCTGGCCGTACCATTGTTCGCCGGCGGCGGCACTTCGGCAAGCCGTCGTCAGGCAGCGAGCCAGTACGTCCAGGCGCGGGAGCTTTATCTCCAGACCCAGCGCGACACCATTCAAAACACCCGCTCGCGCCATTTGGATGTGTTGACCTCCGCCGCATCTGTTAAAGCGCGCAAGCAGGCTATTACCTCAAGCCGCAGTGCTTTGGAAGCGACCCAGGCCGGTTATGACGTAGGCACTCGTGATCTGGTGGATGTGCTTAATGCCCAGGGTCGCCTGTACAGTGCTCAGAGGGATTACTACAACGCGCTTTACAACTATGTATTGGCTTCTTTGCAATTAAAACAAGCTGCTGGAGTATTGGTTGCCGCCGATATCGGCGAATTAAATCAGTGGTTGGATGGCACCCGCGCCGTTAATTACACTCCTTGATCATCGCCGACCGGGGAGCTTCTTCCCGGTCGGCCGGACGCTCCGCCCACCTCTGATAACAAAGCGAGCCGCCCATGCCCTTTCCTTCTGCGCTTCAGCAGTGCTTCACCGTAAATCCTGAACTGGTCAACCCCAGCCGCCTAAATCACCTGCACGAACGCCTGCTGCGCAACGCGACATCAGACCAGTTAGCCGCTCTGGAAACGGCAATGGTGGGCGAGCATTTGTGCCAATGGCATAGGGTTGTGGTAGGCAGCGATTTTATTGCGGAAAAGCTGTGCGATCATCCCGATTGGCTGCTGGCGCTGGTAGGCGATACGAGCCAAATACAGGACCAGGACAAACCTTGGCTCGGTGCTGGATTGCCTGACGATATGTCCCTGCCGGCGGAAGCCTGGGACAGACGTCTTCGCCATTGGCGCTACCGGCAGATGGCGCGCATCATCTGGCGCGACTTCAATCGCTTGGCCGACATCCGCCGCACCGTCTGGGAACTGACAGCTCTAGCGGAACTGGCGTTACAGGCGGCACTTGAATATCACTATCACCACCTCTGCCGCGAGATGGGCGAACCCTGCGATCCTGAAGGCGAGCGCCAACCGATGCTGATTCTAGGCATGGGAAAACTAGGCGCTTGGGAGCTGAATCTGTCTTCGGACGTGGACCTGATTTTTGCCTACCCATCCAAAGGAGAAACCCGCGGCGCCCCGCGCAGCTACAGCAATCAGGAGTTTTTCGTTCGCCTCGGGCAACGACTGATCAAAAGCCTCGACGACGTTAGTGCGGATGGATTTGTCTTTCGCGTCGATATGCGCTTGCGACCCTATGGGCAAAGCGGCGCTCTGGTAAGCACCTTCGACGGATTGGAAGACTATTACCAAACGCAAGGGCGCGAGTGGGAGCGTTTTGCCATGATCAAAGCGCGCGTGGTGGCAAGTAACGGTACGCCGGCACAAACGCAGGAATTGATGGGATTGCTGCGCAGTTTTACCTACCGCAAATACGTGGACTTTTCCGCCATTGATGCTCTGCGCAATTTGAAGCAGCTGATCAACCGGGAGGTCGCCCGCCGGCGCACTCACGACAACGTCAAAATCGGCCGCGGCGGTATTCGCGAGGTGGAATTCATTGCTCAGGCATTCCAGATTATTCGCGGCGGGCGCGACACAGAATTACAGGAGCGTCGCTTGCTCCATGTTCTGCCATTGCTCCAGAAGCTTAATTGCTTGCCACCGGGTGTGGATGAGCAGCTGACGAACGCTTACTGCTTTCTCCGCGACGTGGAGCATGCGATTCAGGGCTATGACGACCGCCAAAGCCAGGATTTACCCAAGGACGAACTTGGGCGCCGGCGCATCGCCGCTGTCATGGGATTTGCCAACTGGGCAGAGTTCAATGCCCGCCTGAATGAGCACCGCGAATTTATCCACCAACAGTTCAGCGCAGTTATTGCCACCCCTGATGAGCAAAAAGATGACGCTCAGCAACAGGGCCTGGCGGACTGGCGGCTGTTTTGGCATCACCTGACCGGTCCCGGCGGGGATCCCCAGGGCGTATTGGAAAAACTGCGGTTTCCCGAGCCGGAAAAAACGGTGCAATTGCTGCGNNCGTTTTGCCGAACTTGCACCGCGGTTATTGCAGCGAGTGGCAGCGGCGGAGCAGCCGCATCAAACACTGGCGCGCATCATCCCGCTACTGATCGCCACCGCACGCCGCAGCGCCTATTTATTGTTGTTGATCGAAAACCCGGAAGCCCTGGACCAATTGGTAGTTCTCACCGAGGCCAGCCCGTGGATCGCCCAACAACTGGCACACCATCCTGCGTTGCTGGACGAACTACTCAACCCGGCGACGCTCTACCGCGTCCCCCCGAAGGAGGATCTGACGCAGGAGCTGCGCCAGCAGGTGCTGCGCATCGACCCGGAAGACTTGGAGCAGCAGATGGAAGCGCTGCGGTACTTCCGCTCCGCCCATGCGCTGCGGGTGGCGGCCTGCGAAGTCACCGGCAAGTTGCCACTGATGAAAGTGAGCGACTATCTGACCGAACTTGCCGAAGTCATCCTCGCCTATGTATTGCAACTGACTTGGCAGCAGATGGTGGATCGCCACGGTTATCCCGATGGTGAAGTCCATGAACAGCCAAATTTCATCATTATTGGCTACGGCAAACTGGGCGGGATCGAATTGGCGCATGGCTCAGATCTGGACCTGGTGTTTATCCATGCCGCCACACCTATGGGCAATACCCAGCCGCAGAACGACCAGCAGCGCAGTATCGAAAATGGCACGTTTTACGTACGGCTCGGGCAGAAAATCATTCATATCCTCAATACCCAGACACCATCCGGACAGCTGTACGAAGTGGACATGCGTCTGCGCCCGTCCGGCAATTCCGGCATGCTGGTGACAAGCCTTACCGCATTCGAAAAATACCAGTTTGAGTCCGCCTGGACCTGGGAACATCAGGCGCTGGTGCGCGCCCGGGCGATCACCGGCCGGCCGGAATTGATGGCGCAATTCACGCAGCTGCGCAGCCGCGTGCTCGGCCAGTCTCGAGACCTGGACAAATTGCGCCACGACGTCGCGGAGATGCGCGAGAAAATGCGCAGCCAACTCGGCAGCAAAAAGAAGGAGCAAGCGGAGGGATTGTTCAATCTCAAGCAGGATTCCGGTGGTATCGTCGATATTGAATTTATGGTTCAATACGCGGTTCTGGCCTGGGCGAGCGCCCACCCTTCGCTGCTCGAATTTACCGACAATATCCGCATATTGGGTGGTCTCGCGGAGTCCGGCCAGTTAAGTGCCCAAGAGGTCAACCAGTTAATCGAAGCCTACAAAGCCTTCCGGTCCCTCGGTCACCGCCTGGCGTTACAACAACTGCCTGGAATCGTAGCGGGTGATCAAGTGGAGTCTGAACGTCGGATTGTGACCCAAATCTGGCGACGTCTATTGGACTCCAACGCAACACTTGAAACAAACGACCCTTAAGGGTCTGTTGATCTTCTGCAGACCCCTGTACCCGTTATTGGAGAATTCCTATGTCATTTGCCGATAGAGACGGCGTTATCTGGTTCGATGGTGAACTAGTTCCCTGGCGCGACGCCAAAATCCATGTTTTAACCCATACCCTGCATTACGGCATGGGTGTCTTTGAAGGTGTGCGCGCCTATCACGCCGACAACAAAGGAAGCTGCATCTTCCGCCTGAAAGAACATACCGACCGCCTGTTCCGCTCCGCCCATATCATGGGTATGGCTATGCCGTGGTCGAAAGAACAACTGAATGAAGCCCAGCGCCAAGTGGTGCGGGAAAACGGCCTCAACGAAGCTTACCTGCGCCCCATGGCCTTTTATGGTGCCGAAGGTATGGGTCTGCGGGCTGACAATCTCAA
>DJFQ01000040.1 GCA_002432095.1 Marinagarivorans sp. UBA5868
ATGGATTCGATTAGGTACCAAACATTTTCCATACGTCGCTCGGCGACTTTGGGTGCGCTGGCGTTTTGGTGCAGCCAGCCTTCGTAGTCGATATCTTCGATCATTTCGCGAATGGCGGCGATGGCGTCGCCGGTGTGACAGTTGTGGCGCACCCGTTCCAGCCAGGCGCAAAACTCGCGCACGCGATCCAACCCTTTTTCCGGCAATACCGCCTGCAGGCCAATTTCCTGACACGCCGCCAGCAAACTGATTTCCCGCTCGCTGGCGTAGCGCCCTAAACCTTCCAGGGTGCTGGTGCCGATTGCACGTCGGGGTGTGTTGATCACCCGCAAAAAAGCGTTGTCATCGTCTGGGTTCACCAGCAGACGCAGATAGGCCATGATGTCTTTGATTTCGCCGCGGGCAAAAAAGCTGGTGCCACCGCTGATGTTGTAGGGAATTTGATATTGCTGCAGTTTTACTTCCAGCAGGCGGGACTGGTGATTACCGCGGTACAAAATAGCGAAGTCGCGAAACTGACATTGACTGCGCAAGCGCTGGTTGAGAATTTCCGTGGCAACTCTTTCCGCCTCCGCATCTTCCGTCGGACAGCGGACAATTTTCAGTGGTTCACCAATGCCCAGTTCACTCCACAGGTTTTTATTGAATTCATGTGGATTGTTGGCGATTACGGCGTTGGCGACTTTTAATATGCGCGCGGTGGAGCGGTAATTCTGCTCCAGCTTCACCACGTGCAGATTGGGAAAATCCTGCTTCAGCAGACTGAGATTTTCCGGGCGCGCGCCGCGCCAGGCGTAAATGCTTTGATCGTCGTCACCCACCACCGTTAATGCGCCGCGCTGGCCAATTAATTGTTTTACCAATAAATATTGACTGGTATTGGTGTCCTGATATTCGTCCACCAATAAATAGCGGATACGGTTTTGCCAGCGGTCCAAAACCTCCGAGTAGTTGCAGAATAATTCTGTGGGTAAGCGGATCAAATCATCAAAATCCACAGCGTTGTAGGCGTGCAGTGCCTGATTGTAGCGCTCGTACAACAGCGCCCACATTTGTTCTCCATCACTATTGGCTTTGCTCAACGCGTGCTGCGCGGAAATTTGCGCGCTTTTCCAATTGGAAATCTGATTTTGCAGCTGATCGAGCAAATCGGTACTGGTATCGCCATCGCGCAACATCAAGTCTTTGAGTAGCGCCCGCGCATCTTCGGCATCAAAAATCGAAAATCCGGCTTTCAGGCCGAGAATTTTATGCTCGCGGCGGATGATATTCAGTCCGAGGTTATGAAAGGTGCTCACCGTCAGCCCGCGGGCGTCTTTGCCTTTCACCAGCTTGCCGACGCGCTCTTTCATTTCCCGCGCCGCTTTATTGGTGAAAGTCACCGCCGCCACGTGGCGAGCAGGGTAGCCGCAGGTTTCGATGAGATAGGCGATTTTGCGCGTGATCACACTGGTTTTGCCGCTGCCGGCGCCGGCCAGAACCAGGCAGGGGCCATCGACATAGCGGGCGGCTTCAGCTTGACGGGGATTGAGTTTGTTCACAGCAACAGCACGGCACAGAACGGCATGGGCCGGGGATTGTACGTGCTCCCCGGCGGCAGGTGCAAAATCAGTTGTCTTCCTTTGTGACCTGCAACAGCAGAGATTTTGGAAAGCCTTCCATGCGTGCTTCCAGGCGGTCGCCGATTTCCACTGGCCCCACACCAGCGGGCGTGCCGGTAAAAATCAAATCGCCGGGCTGCAGGGCGATATGGCGGGAGATATGTTGCAGCAGCTCGGGAACCGACCAGATCATGTCGCGCCAGTGGCCCTTTTGTACCAGTTCGCCATTACGCGTGAGGGTCATGGTACCGAGGCGTTCCAGGTCATCGAAACTGCCCTGGCCGATGGCGGTGCAGGGTGCAGAGCCGTCAAAGCCTTTTGCCAGTTCCCAGGGGCGACCGGCTTCCTTGGCTTGTCGCTGGATGTCTCGACAGGTCATATCCAGCCCCAGGCCAAAGCCGCCGATGCAATTGCGCGCCTGCTGTTCGCTGAGGTTGCGGCCCCCTTGGTCCAGAGCGATCAGCATCTCCAGCTCGTGGTGAACCTCGCGGGAATAGCTCGGCATCACAAAGTTGCCGTCCCGCGCCAGGGCGGTAATAGGTTTGAAAAAGAAAAAAGGTGGCTCCCGTGTCGGGTCGTGGCCCATCTCCCGTGCGTGGTCAGCGTAGTTGCGCCCGATACAGATGATGCGCACCGGACGGAAATACTCGGACATCGGCTCGCCATCACGCAGGCGACAGCAGGGCAGTTGGTAGGGCATCGGACTCGTCCTCAGAGTGATTTTTGTGATGTGTGTTGCAAAGCTTATAACACCGTGAGTCATTCGTTTGGATTCTTTGCATATTTTCCCCGAGCGAAACCCACGCGTCGGTGCGGCGGCCCCTTCAACTTACCGGGCGATCTAACATCCGGTAGGCAAGTGCCTCGCTGATTTGCGGCGTTTTTACCTGCTCCAGCCCTTGTAAATCCGCCAGGGTTCGCGCCACTCGTAGAATCCGGTCATATGCGCGGGCGGAAAGACGCAGGCGATCCATCGCCACTGCCAACAGCTTCTGCGACGCAGTGTCCAGCGCGCAGTGACGGTGTAATTCTCGGCCGCGCAGATGAGCGTTGGCCTTGCCCTGTCTGTGCAGCTGGCGGGCATGGGCGTCGAGCACTCGCTGCCGCACCGCCGCGCTGCTCTCACCCTGAGGTGCATCCTGCAGATCCGCAATCGGCAGAGCGTTGACTTGAATGTGCATGTCGATCCGGTCTAGCAGGGGGCCGGAGACTTTGCCTCGGTAGCGTTTTATCTGCGTGGGAGTACAAGTGCATTTGCCATTCTTATCGCCAAGAAACCCGCATGGGCACGGATTCATTGCCGCGATTAACTGGAACTGCGCGGGGTAACTCACCTGCGCATTCGCTCGCGATATGTGAATGCAGCCGCTCTCCAACGGCTCGCGCATTACCTCCAATACGCTGCGAGGAAATTCCGGTAATTCATCGAGAAATAAAACACCTTTATGGGCCAAGGTGATTTCGCCGGGTTTGGGATGAGTGCCACCACCGACCAGCGCAATCGCCGAAGATGTGTGATGAGGACTACGGAAGGGTCGGGCGCACCAGTTGTGAATGACGTTGCTGCCGGCAATGGAGCCAATCGCCGCCACCTCCAGCGCCTCTTGCTCCGCCAGCGGTGGCAGTATGCCCGGAAGGCGACTGGCCAGCATGGATTTTCCCGCACCCGGTGGGCCGAACAACAGCAAATTATGGCCACCAGCAGCCGCCACTTCGAGAGCGCGGCGCGCTTGGGCTTGGCCTTTTACATCCGCCAGATCCTGGCCGATATTCTGCGCCACAGGTTCCACCGGTTGGGTGGTGGGTAGATTTTCCCGCTGATGCAGGTGGGCGCATACCGCCAACAGATGATTGGCCAGTCGATGTGGTGCCTCGCGACACAGGCTCGCTTCCGCCGCGTTATCCACCGGCACGACGCACGTTCTATTGGCTTTGCCGCTGGCTAACACCGCCGGTAAGCAACCGCGCACCGAGCGGATATCGCCGGACAGCGCAAGTTCGCCGATAAATTCATAATCCTGCAGATGCTCCTCAGGCACCTGTTGCGAAGCCGCCAAAATGCCAATAGCAATTGCCAGATCATAACGGCCGCCTTCTTTGGGCAGATCCGCCGGCGCCAGATTGACGGTAATGCGCTTAACGGGAAATTCAAAATGGCTGTTGAGAATCGCACTGCGCACCCGATCCTTACTCTCCTTCACCGCCGTCTCCGGCAGGCCGACGATGGTAAAGCCGGGCAATCCATTGGAGAGATGAACTTCGACAGTGACCTGGGGAGCGTTTATGCCCAATTGGGCGCGGGTGTGGACAATGGCGAGCGACATGATGGGATCCTTGTGGTGTGACTTCCTGAGTGGGCATTTTAGGTAGTGAAAGTGCGTTTGTCAGCTGCTGACGACCAGATTGGAGGTATGTCTTTCACTTGGTGTTATAGGACTGCGAGCTGCACATCCATTTTTAAAGAATGTTTATTGCGCTCGGCTATATTGTATCTGCGTATGTCAGATCGACGCTGGCCGTTTCCCCTCTGTGTTGTAGGAGCTTCAATGATTCGAATTTTGTTCTTGAGTTTGTTCGTTCTTTTGGCGGGCTGCAGTAGCGGTGGTGGGTCTTCGACAAACAACACAGGTTCCGGTAGAGCCTCATTGAGTGTGAGTGCTGATGTCGAGCAACTTCGTTTTAATCTTGGCCTCTACCAAGCGCAGGAAACGAGGGTAACCGTGCGTTTTGTTGGTGATGCGGTTATAGCGGGAGTGCCGGTGGGACAAACTCAGCCAGAATGGTTGGGTGCATATGAAGTCAGTCAATCTGCCGGAGTGGCGGTGTTTCAGATAGGAGCCTATGGCCATGCGGCTGGTACCTACACTGGGACGATCCGGTTTGTCACCGGATGGATTGAAACTGAAGAAATAAAATATATCGACGTTCCTGTCACTATGATTGTTCAGGAGCCACCGGGAATAGCCATTCAAGCGCCGAGTCCCATTGTTATTGATAATCTTACGGAAGAGAGTGATCTCAGCTTTTCCTTCTCGGTTATCCCTGATGACACCAGTGTTACTTGGGACGTTGTCGCATCGAGTTCACTTCTTCACGCGTCGAAGAATGAGAGCGAGAACCGCGTCGACATAATGATTGATAAAAATGCATTAACCACAATAGAAAATGGAACGCGTGAAGAATGGATTGATATTGGGTACAGCCACATAACCTATGAACAAAGCGTGCGAGTACCGGTCACCATTGAAATTGCATATGCCCGTTTACAGTACGTCACCCCTAGAGTGATATACGCTGGCGAAGATACGATAGTCCGGGTGCGTGGCAGCAATGTGGGTGAGTTGGGGGCATCGGGAATTCTCGTTGGAGATCTGACACTGACAGATACGTCCCGGGTAAATGCATCTGAAGTCGAGCTTATGATTCCGGGAAATCTGCCCGTCGGTGAATATGAAATTTCACTGCTTGATGCCCCGCCTGTAATGCACCAGTCAACGAAAATCATCGTTAAGGAGCACGCCGTATACCCGACTGAGTCACTCACTCTGCCAGATCTTCCGCAGCAGATCATTTATGACCCGGAGCGAGAGAGGTTATATTTCACCAGCAGCTCCGCTGTCTACGCATTACAACACACCGACGTGAATTGGGAGTGGTCTCTTTTTCCGATTGCGCATTCGTACGGAATTGGGTTATCTCAAGACGGAAAAAAATTGCTGGTCGGTACTTATGAGTGTGATCTTTGGGAGATCGACATGGAAACGTCAGGCATTTCGATACCTTCACCTTACTCAAAGTGCTTTTATGAATATTTTGGATTCATCGCACCGCTCTACACTGGCCTTACGATCGTCGCTAATACCAATCAGTGGCCAGATATGTGGACATATCCGGATTGGAGAGTACCGTTTGATGCTCCCGACGAGTATGCGCCGTTTGGCATTACAAGTTTGTATGGGACACACATGATCTGGGCGGGTACTCCTTCAACATCAGGACCGAGAAAAGCATTTGTATTTAGCGCAAGAGATAACACTTTTCTGACTTTAGGCACTTTGGCGGGTGATGCTTATCTGGATTCACTTTTCAGTATCAGTGCGAACGGCAACCGTATTTCGCACTATGACGATATCTACAATGGGCAACTTGCGTATATTGGATCGCTGTCGAGCGGTGCAGATGATGGATTGAATTCTGTCGGTATCTCTCCTAAAGGATCGCTAGCGGCAATGTTCGAAGGCAATACGAAAATGCTCCGCATTTTTGACATCTCCGGTCAAGCACCGTTTCCAGAATTGGATTATGGCTTTATGTTGCCTGAAGAAACGTCCGCCGTATCCCGAATCATGTTTTCGGAAGATGACCGATACATGTTTGTTTTTGCGAATAATGCAAACACGAACTTGAACAAAATGTATGTGTATGAGCTTGATTAAATATGCGATCTACCGGCGTGGCTCGGATAGCACTGGCATCGCTCTCTCAGAGCGTTTTGAGCATGAAGTTGAAGGCTGACTTGCAAGAAATGATTCTGGCGACTTTACTTTAGCTGTGACTGCGTTTGGATCCAGAGCGGTCTGCGGGGAACCATACTGCTGAAGCAGCTGAATGCCATTTGACCTGCCCCTCGCGCAAACCGAGCGGCAGGTTTTTTTTGCGGCGCTGCAGCGAACAACGCATTAGCGTCCAAATTTCGATTCTATAAGCAAGTGATCAGCGGTTACGCCATTTTGAACGTTTATACCCACAAGCTTTTTTGCTCAATATCAATCCCGCGATGGTCGCCATCGCGCCAACCCCTGCCGCTATCCAGGTACGTTCTACCGTGTCCTGTGAGACACTGATCGCGCTATTTTTAGCTTGAACTTCGAAGCGACCGTGCTCTTCGTGTAGTCCCGGCACCGGGTGTTCAAGATTGCCTTCGGCTTCGCTTCGATCAATTTTTTCATCACCTTTTTGTCCAGCGTAGGCTTTTGAGGCCAGCAGGCGATCAAGCAAAGAGGGAATAAATCCGGTTCCGACAATAGAGAGCAATGTATTGCGTCCAACCCATAGTTCCCGCGGGGCTTCATGCGCTGCCCGATATATCGCACGGGCAGCAACTTCCGGTTGATAAATGGGAGCCAAGGGTTGAGCAATTTTACCGAGCTTATTCCGTGCCCAGTCAAACTGCGGGGTGTTGTGCGCTGGTAGTTGTACCATCGTGACCTTGATATTGCTGTTGTCGTGAATCAATTCGCTGCGCAGGGAATCGGTAAATCCGCGAATTGCTGCTTTCGCTCCGCAATAAGCCGATTGCAGTGGAATTGAACGATACGCCAACGCTGATCCGACTTGCACAATACAACCCTGGTCGCGCGGTTTCATATGTTTTAGCGCAGTGAGCGTGCCATGAACATAACCCAGATAGGTAATATCCGTTACGTCTTTGTATTCTTCCGCCGTCATTTTATCCACTGGAGAAAATACCGTAACCATCGCGGAATTAATCCATATATCAATCGGTCCCAACTCCTCTGCGATATGGGCTGCAGCGGCAGTGACTTCCTCTGCATTGGCCACATCCGTTGAAACACCTAATGCTTTTGCGCCTAAGGCTTCCACTTCCCGGCGAGTTTTATCCAGTGCTTCTTGGTCCCGCGCAATCAATCCAACGTTATAACCATGTTCGGCAAATTCCAACGCTGTTGAGCGACCAATACCAGCCGTCGCGCCGGTGATTACGACTGTACGATTTTTTTGCATTGTGATTCTCCCAGCAAATGTTCTGTCCACAGCGACATATTGCAAAGCCTTTGCAAGCTGCATTCCAGTGAAGAGAAGTTGAGAGAATATAGGGCGTAAGCCCAAGAGCGCATTAGAAAAACATACCCTGGTGGATCCTAATCGGCACCACACCATTATTCGCGGCTCATATGGTTTTCTTTATATAGTTTTAAAGTATTGCCTTATTTTGTTGCTTTTACATTGTGGTGCAATTACGGCCACTTTTTATTTATCTCCGGCTATTCCNNCATTCCCGCCAATGCTCCGCCACCCACGTTGCCGGGCGAATGTAATGGCGCAAGTGGCTAAGCGGATTTTTGCCTTGTGCGCTCATTTCCTGAAGGTGCGCTTTGATGGTGTTGGGTCGGTTCGGTCCGTAGCGTCCTTCAATAGCATGCTGAGGGTGCAGTCCGCCGGGGAAGATGACTACTCGTGCATCTTTGGGTAGTCGTGGCGCAAAAAAATAATTAAGTGGAAAAGCCCGTCGGCAATCGCGGCGAAAATGGCGTACCCATCCGCGGGGAAAAAATTTAATGCCACCGGGGGCATTGCGCGTTACAAAACGTTGTTCAAAACGATATTCATCGGCCACACCTTGAGGATCAGCGCGAAACTTTTCCTGCAAGGAAACCAGTTTGCCAACAGGAAAACGAAATAAAGAGGTTTGCCCCAGCTTTTCTAGTGGCTTAGCTGGATTGCGCGATAAAATCACATCGCCGGGTTGACCAATCTCAAAAAAAGGATCGAGATTGCCGACGATTACCATATCGAGATCCAAAAACAGAACATCTCCCTTTAATTGCCCTAACTGCGGCCCCCAAAGTCGCGCTTTCGGCCAAATGCCGAGGGTGCGCACCGGCATGATTACATCCAGTGGAGGCAAAGGTTCACAAATAACCTCGGCGCGGATATCAGCAGGGTTATCCGTAAAACAGGTGAAGGTAAAAGGGGGAGTGATATTTCTGGCGACCATTGCATAAAGACGATTAATAAACGGTGGTCCATATTTGGTTCCCCAATTAATGCAAATAACCTGTTTGATTTCTGGTTGGCGGCTCATTTGATTAATTCCGTTGAACGCATTGTGTTATTGCCAGTATTTGCTGATCCATGGGGTTGGCCGCATAAATCGATACCACTTTCCGGCATTGCCGGCAGTCGCTTCGTCGGGATTGGGATGGCCGTGAAAGACGATGATTTTGGCCGAATCTGGACATCTAGGTGTTTTGAATAATGAAAGAGGAAAATGGTACATACAGTGACGCTTGAAGCTTAGGCACCAATTGTCCGGCCAATAACCCAGCGCCTGTTTTCTTAACAGGACGGCGGAAATAAACTCCTGTTCATTGCGATACTGATTTTTTACCTCGGGCCAGGTGCGGACGAACTCCTGTAACACATCAGCATGTCGACCGATCTCAAATCGGTAAACCGAAGAATTACCCGTACCGTCCTGCTTTAACCAATCTTTAATGATGAGCACATCGCCATCAATACTGAAGAATTTGTCGATGGTGTCGCGGATTAGTACGTCGAGATCGAGAAACAGGCATGGTCCGCGCAAATCGTAAAGCTCTTCGCGGAATGTGAGAATTTTCTTCCATCCTCGCTCTGGGCCAGTGATATCGACTGGCATATCAGGAATGGGAAATGTCTCGATACCCGGATCGAGCCCCTCGGAGTTGTCGGTAAGGCAGACAAAACGATGCGGCAGGGAGAGATGGCGCGTCACCGCTCGGTAAAGTTTGTTGACATAATCGGCGTGAAACTTCACGCCCCATTTCATGCAAAGAACATTGACCGGATACAAGCGCGCCTCGCTGTCGACTCTTTGAGTGGGGCGGCATTATAACCCACTCATATGTTGGCGAGCGTGCCAATGTCATTGAGCTGTCCCATCGCATAAGCGAAGATAGTCCTGCCTCAGCAGCCTCAGCCCTGCGGGACTAAACACGGGCTCGGCAGGGGAGACCAAATCCGATCACTGAATGGAGCAACGAATATGAATACGAAACAGTATGGCCTTATTTTATTGGGTGTGTTTTTCCTGCCGTTGGTACAGGCGCAAACCAAAATCGATATGAAGCCGGGTTTGTGGGAAAACACCATCAAATTGTCAGGTGAAAGCGCCAAGAAAATGCAGAGTGCTTACAGCGAGCAGATGAAGCAGGCGATGGAGGACATGAAAAAGCAGATGGCAAATATGCCGCCAGACCAGCGCAAAATGATGGAAGAGGCGATGGCGGCGTCAGGTGTGCAGTTCAAAGATGATGGAATGGTTCTTGACGGTGGGAAAGTGTCTATGACTAAAGACGCCACCGTAGTCCAGAATTGTGTAACACAAGAGGAACTGGACAAGGGCCTGTTGCCCGAATCTGGAGAAAATTGCAAATCGACTCTCACCCAGGTCGATAAAAAACGCTACAAGTCCACCGAGGTGTGCACCGGTGAATCCCCCTCCACTTCAGAAGGCGAACTCGAACTCCATTCGCCAACTCACTACACAGGCAAGGGCAAAACGACCCACACGATAGACGGCAAAGCGGTTGACATGGCGTTCACCATGGAAGGTAAATGGTTGGGAAGCGATTGCGGAGATGTGGCGCCGGACTGAGCGATCCAGTCGCATCCTTTTTGTATTGGTGACTTAAATATCGCGTAGTCTTTGAGTGGCGG
>DJFQ01000195.1:0-4410 GCA_002432095.1 Marinagarivorans sp. UBA5868
GATAAAGCCGCGCAGAAGATCGCGATCGAAGTTGTGAATGCTGCAGCCAACGGCAATCGCACTGCTATCAGTTGCGATATCACCAATGCGAATTGTGCCCAAACGGTTATTACTCAGTTGGGCCTTAAAGTATGGCGCCGGCCATTGACAACGGAGGAGTCCGCAAATCTGAAATCTCTTTATGACGAGGTGCAGGCAGCGGCAAATGATCGAAGAGTCTCCATGACTGCGCTTGTGCGCGCCATGTTGTTATCTCCTAATTTTATATTCCGTCCTGAATTTGACCAAGACGTTAATTCCAGACAGGCGCAACCTTTAAATGCCTACGAATTGGCGTCACGTCTGTCTTATTTCCTGTGGAGCAGTACTCCGGACGATCAACTTTTAGCGAAAGCGGCCAATGGCTCGTTGACGAGCGACGCTACGCTTAGGGCAGAAGTTACCCGAATGTTAGCGGATTCCCGGTCGGATACCTTGCTGGATAATTTTGCCTGGGCTTGGCTGGGTTATGCAGATTATGGCAAACATGAAGTCGACAAGAATCAGTTCCCGCAATACACCGATGCGATTGCCGAGGCCTTTTTAGGTGAAACCAGAACGTTCCTTCGTCACATTCTGAAAGAGAACCGACCAATATCGGAGATCCTAAATGCCGATTACACCTTCCTCAATCAGCCGCTGGCCAATTTTTACGGAGTGCAGGGTATTTTTGGCAATCAGATGCAGCTTTATAAATGGCCCCAGGGTTCCAGGCGTATTGGTTTGTTGGGACATGGTTCATCATTAACGGCGCATTCACATCCCAACAAAACCTCGCCGGTTAAACGCGGTACCTGGGTGATGGATAAATTGATGTGCGACCGCCCGCCCGAGCCACCTGGCGATGTGATTGCGCAATTCCCCGATCTGCCGGAGGGCTTGAACCCAAGGGCTGAGTCCGAGTTGCATAAAGAGTCTTCCGGAATTTGTGCCTCCTGCCATGCTTATGTCGATCCCATCGGTTACGGCATGGAAAACTTCAGTCCTATCGGCCAATGGCGGGATGAATATCCCAATGGAGATTACGTCGACTCTTCCAGTGTGCTGCCTACAGGCGAGAGCTTTTCCAGCTTAGTCGAGCTGGCGGAGATATTGGCTGCTAAGCATGAGGTGACTCTGTGCTCCATAAGTTATGCCATGACTTATGCAACCGGCCGACGATTTAACACGTTATATGAGCAGGGGCAGCCATCGGATTATGCCGCCGTTTACGAGGTGTACCAAAAGACAAAAGATAGTGCGCACAGCATTACGGATGTTTTCACCGAAATCGTTATGAACCCGGCATTCCGTATGCGCCGCGGCGCGGACTCGCAATAGGAGCAATGTAATGAGCCAGATTGAATTGAGAAGAAATAAAGCCCCTAAGCTTGAGCGTCGTTCGTTTCTCGCCGGTGCAGGCGTGTGCTTATCGTTACCCTTGTTGGAAGCGATGTTGCCAGGCGGAAAAACCGCTTTTGCGCAGAGTGTTACTCCAGGGCGAATGCTGGTTTTTTTCACCGGTAATGGCTGCCATATGCAGACGTTTACCCCAGGTTCCGTAGGCGATTTTGCCGACGGATTCCGCGGCGCCACTTCCCTTAATCCATTGCGGGATATATGGGCGGACGTTACCACGATTAAAGGCTTGCACAATGATCCTATGCGCGGCCAAGCCGGCGACCACGGTAAAGGTAGTGGGGCATTTATGACCTGCGCAGCGGTTGAAAAAAATCGCATCAGCTCTCATACCACGATGGATGTAATCGCCGCTCGGCAGATCGCCAGCCAAACCAAATTTGCCAATCTGCATCTCGGGTTGGAGCAGGTGGGTTCGGGGTTTCCTGACAACGGTTATTCAGCTGCCTATATGGGAAATATTTCCTGGGAAAACGCCACCACTGCAGTGCCGAAGGAAATTGATCCACAGCGGTTGTTCAACCGAATTTTTGGCGGCGATCTGCCGACGACTAACCCCGGTGGTACCGCTACTGCGAGCGCTATTAGCAAGTCGGTCCTGGATGCTGTGTTGGCAGATGTCAATCGCCTTGAAAGCAAGCTGGGAGTGACAGATCGGGAGAAGCTTCAGGGCTATCTGCATGGTGTGCGTGATCTGGAAATGAAAATCGGCGATCCGGGACAAGGCGGGCAAGCGTCCAGCGCCTGCGTTAAACCTAATATCGGCAGCAACGGCAATTACGTCAGAAACAGCCGGTTGATGAATGATTTAATGGTGATGGCGTTTACCTGTGATCTGACCCGGGTGATTAGCTACGCGTTTTCTAACGGTATGTCTGGTCGGGTTTATAACAATCTGGGCATCGGCGGCGGCCACCATAATATTTCACACCACGGCGGTCGAGAATCTAATTACGTGGAGCTTAGAGCGATCGATACCTATCACATGGAAGAGTTTGCGGATTTGTGTAAAAAATTAAAGGCGCAAGTCGACGTGTTAGGCCAGTCTTTGCTGGATAGCTGCATGATTCTTTATTCGAGTGAGATTGCCGACGGTAATACCCACAGTCATTACGATTTGCCGGTTGTCATGGTTGGTAAGGGTAATGGCAAGATTCGATCCGGGCGACACATCAATACCAATAGCGGAAAAATGGCAGATTTATTCGTCGCCATGATGCAGCATGTCGGTGCGAATGTGAATGAGTTTGGCAATAGTACCGGGCCGCTGAGCCTTGTATAAATAAACAGCAAGGGCAGTTTTTACTGCCCTTGCTTATTTAATGGCGGTTAATTTTTTCTGACCCGAATTACCTTTTATATTTTTTTATGCTCCTTTTCGTGTTAGCGAAGAGGACGTTTGCTGTGCGGAAAATTCTAATAACTGGAGAATGCAATGATTAATAATATTGCCAAACGTGGTCTTAATAAATATAAAAACAGTATGGCGTTNNAGCAGCTCCAGTTCTAGCAGCAGCTCCAGCTCCTCTAGCAACAGCTCCAGCTCCTCAAGCAGCTCGTCAAGTAGCTCAAGTTCGTCCAGCTCGTCCAGTTCAAGCTCGGGTGTTGTGGACAGAGGGGAATTGGTGGTCGCCATTAATTCCGGGGGCGGAGCGACCGTCTATGAGGAAATTGAATTTGAAGCGGATCAATTTTCCACTGGAGGCACTCCCCACAGCACGCAAGACAACATTATGGGTACCAGCGAAGACGCCGTTTTCCAAAGTGAACGTTACGGCGCGTTTTCATATCAGGTTCCGGTGACTCCAGGCACTTATTCTGTGGAACTGCTCTTCGCGGAAATTTATGAAACCATGGCGGGCGCACGCTCTTTTAATGTGAAGATCGAAGGCCGAACGGTTTTAAGCGAAGTGGATTTGTACTCGTTATCAGGACACGACGGTGTTTATACGTACCAGGCAGATAGCGCAGCGGTAAACGATGGCACTTTGGATATTAGTGTTGAATCGATTGTTGGTAACGGCAAAATTTCGGGTTTTGTGGTTTATTCACCTGATGGCGAACTTAAAGCACCACCTCCAGGACCTGGAGGGTCTTTACCGGTGGTACCAAGTGCGGGTTGTGGAAAGCCGCGTCCAAACCTGGGCACTGCCAGCAGTCCGATAGCCATCACCCAGTACAATCATTTTTATGTGAAATTGCCTAACAATTACGACCCCAACACACCCTATAAATTGACCTTCGTTTTTCACCATAGCTCCAGTGATACCAATGGCATTATCAGCTGGGGAGAGCGCAGCTCTGGACTTGAACAGCAAGGCGCGCTGAGTACGTCCATCATGGTATATCCGCGAGCGAGACAAACCAGCGGATCCGGTTGGCGTGGTTGGGATGAGCCCATGTTCGAGCCGCTTTACAACAAAGTCACATCCGAGCTTTGCGTCGATAAAAGCCGTGTGTTCGCACTGGGTTACAGCAGCGGTGGTGATTACACCAGCTTGATTGGATGTGAACATGGCGACAAATTAACCGCAATTGTTCCGGTAGCCACTAAGGATGTTGCGGGTTTCCCTTTAAATGTGAGCCAGCGCAATTGCAAAGACAAGGTTGCCGCCATCGTTATTCACGGTGCTAAAGATTCCGCAGTGGGTGCTCAAGGTGGGCCGGCAACAACCAATTTCTATCGAACACTTAATGGTTGCAGCGCCGAATCAGATCCAGTCCCAGGCTACACCGATTCACTCAGTAACTGCGTGAAATACCGCGGTTGCCAAGCGGGCGGGGAAGTCTTTTTCTGTAATCATAATAATCCGGAATACAGCAATACGTATCATGGCTACCCGCCATTTACCGGAAAGATGGCTTGGGATTATTTCAAAAGTTTTTAAGCAACACGGTTAACTTATGAAAACGCCGATCTACGTGATGATGTCGAAATCCATTGCGACACTATTAATGTTAGTCGGCGTGTTT
>DJFQ01000195.1:4437-9787 GCA_002432095.1 Marinagarivorans sp. UBA5868
TAGCTCAAGCGGTTCATCGAGTAGCTCGGGCAATTCAAGTAGCAGTTCTAGCGGTCTGGTGGATATGTCGGGTGGTTTGGCTTATCAGATGGCCGACGGCACCACCGGCGGACAGTTGTACGCTATGTTTTGGGCGAGTGAAACCGGCTTTACCCTCAGTAATTCCAATCTCGATAATCAAGCACAACTGGAAACGATTGTTGCAAAAGGCGATTTTTTTCGCTGCGTGCAATGCCACGGCTGGGATCGCCTTGGTCGTCAGGGTGGTTACAGCAATCGTGCGCCGACATCTGCGCGACCGCGAGTGGCGGATGTCGATTTGGCAAAAATGAGTGAAACGCTTAGCCCCCAAGCACTATTTGACGGCATTAAACGCGGCGCAAATTACCGCTCGGTCATCGAAAATCTAGATGCATATAATCCCGATAATAACTTCGTTCTGGGCGATAAAATGCCTAATTATTCGGAAATTCTGACCGATGCCCAGATCTGGAATATTGTTAAGTTTTTGAAAGAGGATGCACTCGATACTACCGCTCTTTATGACATTGTGTTGCTCGGCAGTGAATATCCAAGATCTCGCGGATTTTTAAATATGGGAATCGACGGCAGCCCGGTTGCTGGTGAGCGATTGTATGAAGAAAAGTGTTCGGCGTGCCATGGCCCTGATGGCACCACGCTGAGGCTTGATGACGGACTTTACACCGTTGGCGGCTATATTCGCTCAAAGCCTTACGAGGCTCAGCACATCATTAAATTTGGCCACTTGGGAAGCATTATGGGACCGGTGTTGAAGGATTCGTCGCTTAGCGATATCCAGGACCTTTTTGCCACGATGCGCGATGCCAATAAATTCCCGGATACCAAACCTGACATTGGACCGGACCCAGAACCGATAGACGGCGCAATGGCCTTTTTAAGGCACTGTAGCGGTTGCCACTCCGGCGGTGGCGAGGGACCCAGTAATCCCCGATACGGCGACGTGACGGGCGCGAGCGCTAGTCTTATCAATACCATGATTCAAACAGAGCCGAATATGCGCCATCTAAAACCGGATGACCCAGCGCAGGCGGTGTCTTTAGCGGAAGTCGACGCTATAGCCGCATTTTTAGCGGGTAATTAATCTTAGCGGACCTCCTGGTTGCAAGGTTGCGCTCTCGGCAGCGCGTCATAATTTCCAAATACTTCAGGTGCTACAGTGGCGAATTTCTCATGCAGTGCTTGAGCTAAATATATTGCGTAGGGGACGCTGATATGTTCGTTGTCACCATACATAATCAAGTCGTTATACACAGTCACACAGGTTTCCGAAGTGCAAAAAAAATCCGTCATATCCACAACTTTGATCAAATCAAAGTCGTCGGCGAAGGATTTGGCTGGGTTATCCTCCAGAAACAGCTTTGACCTTGTTTTGGAACAAGTGAGTGGCTCGAGTTTGTTACGTGCAAGGCAGTCTGCCGGATCAAACGGAAAACGCGGATTATCGCGAATGCCAATCACAGGTATATTCAGTTCCTCCAGGATCCTCCACTGATTGATGTAGGAGGGCGGAACGTGCTCCTTCTCACCATTGTTGCCCGCACGGGTTGAGGTAGTGACTACTACCGCGGGCTTTAACTCCATTAGATGATCAACCACGTTTTCATTCCAGTCTTTACAGGAAGGGTCAGACGTTTCCAGATGTCCGAAAGGACATAAGCTTTTGGTGATGTTGACGACCTTAAAACCTTCTGATTTTCCTATAGCGTCCAATGCTGGCAACCATTGCAATGAGTGAGAGCCACCGATTAATGCAATGATTTTATTCGCTGTAGTATCACCATAATCACAAGCGATCACCTCTGGTGATGCGGGGTTTTGGTTGCATCCTTCCATATGTGCTTGTGGTAGCAGTCGCTTAGCCAGGAGGAACTGCCGATAAGGGATAGTGCTCGCATCGGTCTGTATGCCGACTTCTATGCTTTTTAACTGAAGATTATGGTCTGCCCGATAATCCTTGATCATTGAATAAAAATGGAGTTTTAAGCTGAGGGCACTCACTACGACTGGTATGGCAAACTTGGCGCTTCGAATAAAAGTGGAGTACGACCCAGGGTTATGTTGCTGAGATCGCGTCAGAATCGGCTTTTCAATATAGTGGGTTGTCAAGTACGCAAGTAGAACAGAGAGTCCGATAATCCCAAGACCCGGCAGTATCCCGATATCAAGTGCACCCGTTGCCTCCTTGTAAAAGATCATCAAGGGCCAGTGCCACAAATAAATCGTGAATGAGATGCTGCCTAAGAAGGCAAAGATCGGGTGCATCAAGAAGTGCCCGACCCGGTTGGATAGTGTCTGAGGGTTGGAAACGAGGAGAAAGACTGCGGCAATCACCGGCATTGCGGCAACATAACCCGGAAATGAAGCGGATTTGGGTATTACGAGCCCAGTCAACAAAACCCCGGCCAGCCCGAGATAGCTCAATATTTGGCGGATGCCAGGCGCCACTTTTACTAATGGGATTAATAATGCTGACAAGACGCCGCAAAGGAACTCCCAGCTGCGGGAAAAAGGATTGAAATATGCGGACTCGGGTGACTGAAAAGTCGCAAAAACAGAATATGTAAATGATGCCGCCATACTGAATCCAAACAGCAGGATCATCGGACGGAGAGATCCGCTCCAACGGACTAATGTAGAACCAATCCAAAAGGCAGCCGGTAATAACAAGTAAAATTGCATCTGAATAGAGAGTGCCCAAAATTGCTGAACAGAGCTCGCGGGATCTTTGCGCGCAAAATAATCCACGGAAGTTTGCATCAGCAATAGGTTTTCCAGGTGAAACGCGCTGGCAATAATTTCGTCCACGAGTCGTACCCACTGGGTTTCCGGAATAAAAAAGCATGACAAAATTAAGGTTGCGGTTAGGACCGTATAGGCAGAGGGTGCGATGCGTTTAATAATTTTTCCCCAGAAATCCATGGGGGCGAGGCGCCCGTCGCTTGCCAGGCGCGAAAGAATGACAGTAGCCATGAAGTAACCAGAAATTACGAAGAATATATCTACCCCTCCAGAGACTTTGCCGATCCATAGGTGGTATATCATGATAAGCAGCGCACCGAGCGCTCTGATCCCTTGGATATCCTTGCGATAATTCTTTGTTGAATAAGGGTGAAATAAATTACCTGTCATTAGTGAGAATTCCTTTCGCTTATCGGGGATATAGTTGCTGTTCGTTAAGCATAATGTGTAAGTAGTGAGTAAAGCTGTATCAAACTAAAAACGGGAGGAACCCCCGTCATCGCGCCCGGTTAACCGCCAGGCTGACCGGATGTTAGTCGGGCTGGCGCGCGGCATGTTACAAAACTTATAAAGTTTTAACTAAGAAAACCAAATTTTATTTCAGACCAAGATGCTCTATAACTCTCAAAGTGGATTTTGCTTTCGCTGAATAAATATCATATAAATTAACCTGACTCTTAAAATGGCTCGGCTTAGAAGCGCCCGCAACAGCGCTCGCGAAAGTTGGAACTAAGTAAATACGCGCCAGGCAGGTCGAGTGCGGATATGTGGTCACCAGCGAAGCAGATGATGTGCCAGAGACCGTCAAACCCGACAACGACCAAAGATTTGGCGCGGTTTTAATTTGTTCTGCGTGAAAACGTTGCGTCAGCGTGGGAGTCAGCGGAGGAGAGTGTAAAGTTACTCGACAGACAGCCAAAGAGCAGAAAGCGGTCAGTGCCTCCAGGGTTGCAGCAATAAATTTCGTTGAATTCGATTACAATCATCGGGCGGCGGCAGAGAAATAAGGTGACAATTTTGAAGTTAGTATTTATCAGTGGTTTGTTTTTTATTTCGGTGTTTACGCATGCGAGTGAAATAACCCTCTGCCAGGGCAGTGTATTGCAGCGACGGTTTGCATTAGTGCAATTCGGGCAGTCAGTTGAGACTTATATGGCGAACAAAGGCGCGTTACCGGATATATGTGCGGCCGCAGTACCTGAAATTATGGATAGAGTCCCGCCGGTTTTAAAAAACACTGGGGTCTGCGGCTCGAGCAGGAAAGGCTCCGTTTATTACTCCTGCCAAATCTCACCCGAGCAATCTGGCGATCTTGCCAATGAATCACCAGTGATTGAAACCTGTCGTTATTCATTGGTGGATCAATCCGTGAGTTGCGAAAACAGAACCGTTGTGACCACTTTTGGAGAAGCCGGCTCTTTAGAATCCAGCGCTGGGAAAACCGGTTCTTTTTGAGGATCCTATTCTTAAGCAGGAGCAAGCTAAGTCTGCTCGCTGAATATCCCCAAATCCGTATGCTTTCGTTCACTCCCGAGGATGATCTTCCAGATAAGTTTGCAGCCACGTCAGAGCTGGTCTTGGGGAGTCGTCCTCATTCAATAAATAGACATTTTGGGTGAACTGCTGATTCTCAACATACCCCCAGTAGGTTATGCCCGCGACGGACGGGTGGTTGTAAAAAATCGGCAGTTGTTGTTGCATGATTGTCAATTGTTGAGCGTCGTCTTCTTCTGCTATTTCCCACTGAGAAATATAGATGGGCAGACCAAGCGTTGCGAGTTTATCGAGGTTGGCTGCGATCACGGATGTGTCCACATTTTCAAGAGACTGCGCTTGAGTGCCTATTGCATCCACAAAGCCGCTTAAAATGACCGGCGCCGCCCAGTCAATAAATGCATCCGTATCAGTGCTCAGTAAAGCGTAGTCGTCTAGGATCAACACTGAATTCGGGCAATGTTCCCGCGCCCATTTAAAGGTTTGCACCACCCAGTCCTCTCCCAGTGCTTTTGCAAATACCGCTGTACTGCTATGCCCAGGCATGGCGTTGTAAACCACATTGATCATCGGAGTGTTCGGGTAACGCGCGCAGTAATCTTGAATCCAAGTTTCCATTTCCTCGGCAAAAAGCGCAGGCGGCAAGCTGGAAAGCCAGGCAGGTGCGAGGTCCTGGGAAATTAACGCATGGGCTTTGACGGGGAGATTGTGCTGTTCTGCGAATTGATAAAGGGTATCGAGATACTGCCAATCGTTTTGACCGCGAATGTTTTCGACTTGGCCCCAAAAGCCCTGAAATTCTGGTGTCAGCTGGTTCCAATAGACAGAAAAATCTTCGCGAATATGTCTTGTGTTTGCATTGTTGCCGACGAAAAATGATGGGAGTGCCGGATTGGGTTCATTGACTGGATTAGAGTCCGATTGACCACCACAGGCGGCTAAGCCGGATGTAATTATAATGCCGCTTACGAAGACGAAAATGCGCTTGTTATTCATTTTAGTTCCTCTTCATTTGAGTTATGCGTCACGGCATTTAAGCTGATTCTGTTGTGAGATAGAACACCAGATCCGCCGA
>DJFQ01000195.1:9906-10469 GCA_002432095.1 Marinagarivorans sp. UBA5868
TTATGGAGAAAAAATGCTTAGCCAAAAAATCTTAGCGTATTTCGGGAGCACTCTGTTGGGATGCGTGCTGTTAACAGCCTGCGGCGGCGCTTCACCTCCGATCAGCAGCTCATCCAGCACAAGCAGTTCTTCAAGTAGTTCGAGCGGCTCTTCAAGTACCAGCAGCTCTTCGAGTAGTTCGAGCAGCTCTTCGAGTACAAGCAGCTCTTCATCCGGTATTTCCTCATCGGGGAGAGTTGCGATAGATCATCCATTTTTTGTTGGCAACATCACTACCAGTGGGGCCGTTCGCAGTGATTTTATTCAGTATTGGAATCAAATCGTTCCGGAAAATGAGGGCTATTGGGCGTCGGTTGAGTCAACAAGAGATCAGTATAATTGGGGACCGTTAGACCGCATCTACAACTATGCCAGAGAGCACGGTATTTTATTTAAACAACAAACGATGGTTCATGGTGGGCCTCGTCCTAGTTGGATGTCACTGCCGCAAGCGGAAATGGTCGAAGAATTTGAGGAATGGTTTCGAAACTTCTGCGATCGGTATCCCGATGCAGATTTGATTG
>DJFQ01000195.1:10514-11801 GCA_002432095.1 Marinagarivorans sp. UBA5868
GTAATTCGATGGGAAACCGAGCAATTTATCGAGATGGCTAGGCCCGTGGTTCAATCCGGGTATGTGGATGCCATAGGTTTGCAGGCCCACCATTTAGACGATTTGCCCGCGGCTGAGATACAGAAGCAGCTGGATTACCTTTGGGAGCAACTGCAGATACCGATGTACATCACTGAGTATGACGTGGGTATCTGTGACGATGAGGAACAGCTGCGCACTTATCAAGAGCAATTCCCGGTGTTCTACAATCATCCACATGTTAAAGGCGTCACCCTTTGGGGCTACGTATCTGGCAAAACCTGGATCGAGTGCAGCGGCCTCATACGTCAGGACGGTACGCATCGTCCGGCAATGACTTGGTTGATGCAGTATATCGAGGATAATCCCAGGTAATCGTGTCCCCTCAAATATGGTTGGAGTGGAGTAAGGGCGGGGGAGGTGGCATTTTTTAGAGCTGTATAGAAACGGCGCCGCCCGCTGGGATGCGGGCACGCCACATCTGCAAGATGTTTTGTGGCAGAATCCTGTCTATTTTTCTTCAGCCAAGGATTATGCCGTGTTAGAAATGACGCTTGCCACCCTCAATGGTCTTCCTGCTTTTCTCGCCTATTTCGCTGTTGCCGCAGCACTTCTCGTTGCTTTCGCTTTTATCTATTCCCTGGTGACGCCGCATCACGAATTCGAGCTGATCCGCGCCAACAATGTTTCGGCTGCTCTGGCTTTCGGCGGGGCGATGATCGGTTTTGCGCTGCCGCTATCAAGCGCGATTAGCCACTCCTTGTCTATTTGGGATTGCGCCATCTGGGGTGTCGTGGCATTGGTCGTGCAAGTTTTGACATTTTTCGTAATGCGAATGGTGCTACGACAGTTACCGGAGCGCATTACCCGCGGAGAAATTGCTGCGGGTGTTTTGTCCGCGGCTGTCGCGATAGCGGTAGGGCAAATCAACGCGGCGTCTATGACTTATTGATGATTGAGAGAGATTGACGATGGAGAGAGCTGACTATGAAACGCAGTAAAAAAGCAGCCTTAGTGCTTATGGCCCCCGCCGCCACCTTTTTGATTGCCGGCTGCAGCACCAAGGATCCGGCGCTGGTGTATGGATCTTTGCAGGAGTGCATCAGTTCTGGCATTAACAGTGAAGAGCAATGTCGCAAGGACTATGGAAAAGCGGAAGAAATGCATCCTGCCGTTGCGCCAAAATATGCAAACCGGGCCGAATGCGAGGCGGATTTTGGTGAGGGCAAGTGCGAGGATGCTCCTAATACATCCGCCAATGCCGGGCAT
>DJFQ01000195.1:11822-12201 GCA_002432095.1 Marinagarivorans sp. UBA5868
CAACCGCTATATAAAAGCCGCAATGAAAGCGATTTCCGCACCGCAAATAATCGCTCCGTTGGCCAGAGCAGTTATTTTAGCGGTGCCAAAAATATATCGCCTTCCAGCCTCACACCAAAAGCCGGCAAACTGGTAAGACGTGGCGGCTTTGGCCAGGCTAGTAATGCCTTTGGTAGTGGCGGCTAAGGATGAAACGAAGCCCTTGTCCTGAACGCGCCCATTGGCGAGCTTTTGCTGAAGAAGTTGGATTTGGTTTTCACACTATTGATGACGAACCTTACTGGAATGAAAGTGCGTATTACCAATTTCGGTTGCAACAAATCGAAAACGATATAGAAGCGCCAACCGAAGAGATTCACGAAATGGTTTTGGCGATGGT
>DJFQ01000064.1:0-2700 GCA_002432095.1 Marinagarivorans sp. UBA5868
TACGACCGCACCACCCTGGTAGACAAAACCATCGCCACCGTGCGTAAGAATCTGTTGGAAGGCGCGTTGCTGGTGGTTGTGGTGTTGTTCGCCCTGCTGGGCAATATCCGCGCCGCGCTGATCACCGCGGCGGTGATTCCTCTGGCGATGCTGGCGACGCTCACCGGCATGGTGCGCACCGGCGTTTCCGCCAATCTGATGAGTTTGGGGGCGCTGGATTTTGGTTTGATCGTGGATGGTGCGGTGATCATTGTCGAAAACTGCACCCGGCGTTTGGCAGAGGCTCAGCATCGAACCGGCAGACGGTTGGATCTGCAGGAGCGTTTGCCGCTGGTGTTTTCGGCCACCAACGAGGTTATCCGCCCTAGCCTGTTTGGCGTTGCCATTATCACTGTGGTGTATATCCCCATTTTTTCCCTTACTGGTGTCGAAGGCCGGATGTTTCATCCCATGGCCGCGACAGTGGTGATGGCTCTGCTGGCCGCCATGGTGCTGTCGTTGACGTTTGTCCCCGCCGCCGTGGCGGTATTTATGAGCGGCAACATCAGCGAAAAGGAGAGTCGCATTATCGTCGCCGGCAAATCCCTCTATCGACCACTGCTCAAACAAGCGCTGCGGCTGCGCTGGTTAGTGGTGTCCTGCGCAGCTGTGTTGGTGGCTTTTTCACTTTGGTTGGCGACCACTTTGGGTTCGGAGTTCATCCCGCAGCTGGACGAAGGCGATATCGCCCTGCACGCCCTGCGCATTCCCGGCACCGGTCTGGAACAGGCAGTTGCCATGCAGGAGCTGCTGGAAGCGCGACTAAAGGAATTTGCCGAAGTGGACAAGGTGTACGCCAAAATCGGCACGCCGGAAGTGGCCACCGATCCCATGCCCCCCAGCGTTGCCGACAATTTTGTGATGCTCAAACCGCGCAGCGAATGGCCCGACCCAAAACGCAATAAACAGGATCTGGTGGCCGAGATAGAAACGGCGGTGCGGGCGTTACCGGGCAATAATTACGAATTCACCCAACCCATCGAAATGCGCTTTAACGAGCTTATCTCCGGCGTGCGCGCCGATCTCGGCATCAAAGTGTTCGGTGATGATCTCGACCAATTGGTGGACTCTGCCAACGCTATTGCCGAAATTCTGGAAAGCGTGACGGGCGCCGCCGACGTGGGGGTGGAACAGGTAAGCGGTTTGCCGATGCTGTCGGTGATTCCTAAGCGCACGGCGTTGGCGCTTTACGGTTTGAATGTGACGGACCTGCAAGAATTGGTAGCAACCGCTGTGGGTGGGAGAGAAACCGGAGTGATCTACGAGGGCGATCGGCGCTTCAAACTGGTGGTGCGCCTGCCGGAAACCCTGCGCACGGATATCGACAGTTTGGCTTATCTACCCGTGCCTCTCCTGGACGGCGATTTTGTTCCGCTCAATGAAGTGGCGGAGCTGGAACTGAAACCCGCACCCGCGCAGATCAGCCGGGAGAACGGCAAGCGGCGGATCGTCGTTACCGCCAATGTGCGCAACCGCGACCTGGGAAGTTTTGTGACGGAGGTGGAACAGCGTGTCGCCGCCGACGTGCAGTTGCCCAGCGGTTATTGGCTGGATTACGGCGGCACCTTCGAGCAAATGGAGTCGGCAAGTCGGCGGCTGGCTATAGTGGTACCTGTGACCTTGCTAATGATTATCGGCCTGCTGGTGATGGCATTTGGCTCGCTGCGGGACTCGCTGATTATCTTTACCGGCGTGCCACTGGCACTCACTGGCGGCGTGCTGGCACTTTGGCTGCGGGATATGCCGCTATCCATCTCCGCCGGCATTGGTTTTATTGCGCTGTCCGGCGTGGCGGTGCTGAACGGACTGGTTATGCTCACGTTTATACGCGAGCTGTGGCGTGAGACGGGTGACCTGCTAACGGCTGTGGTTGAGGGCGCGCTGGTTCGTTTGCGCCCGGTGCTGATGACAGCCCTGGTGGCAAGCCTTGGCTTTGTGCCTATGGCGTTTAATACCGGCACCGGCGCAGAAGTGCAACGCCCCCTGGCGACCGTGGTAATCGGCGGTATAGTCTCCTCCACCTTGTTGACGCTGTTAGTGCTGCCGGTGCTGTATCACTGGGTTCACAAGCGACGCGCGCGTTAGCCTTTCATCGGAGACTCTATGCATTCGCATCACCATCGTCATGCGCATCACCCATCCGGCCCCGACGACGAGGTTTCCAAGCGCATCGGCTGGGCGTTTTTCTTAAACCTCGGATTTACCGTTATCGAGTTTATCGGCGGCTGGCTGACCAACAGCACCGCCATCATGGCGGACGCGGTCCACGACCTGGGGGATTCACTGTCCATCGGCAGCGCTTGGGTGCTCAACAAGTTCGGCAATAAACAGGCGGACACCCGCTTTACTTACGGCTACAAACGCTTGAGTTTGCTGGGTGCGTTGATCAATGGCGTGGTGTTGATTGTCGGTTCAATTTGGGTGCTGACCACCGCTCTTCCCCGTCTGGTCGACCCGGTGATGCCGCACACCGAAGGCATGTTGGCGCTGGCTGTGCTGGGAGTCGCCGTCAATGGTTACGCCGCCTACCGCCTGAGTGGCGGTAAAACCCTTAACGAACGCGTGCTCAATTGGCATTTGTTGGAGGATGTGCTGGGCTGGGTTGCCGTACTGATCGTCGCCCTGGTGATGCATTTTGTGGACTGGCCAATTCTCGATCCG
>DJFQ01000064.1:2722-2992 GCA_002432095.1 Marinagarivorans sp. UBA5868
TGTTTACCCAAGCGGTTCCCGAGTCGGGACTGCTGGAGCAAATTCGCGGTGCTCTAGGTGAGATTGAAGGTGTTCAGGAATTACATCATGTGCATTTGTGGTCGCTGGACGGAGAACACCACGTGCTGACCGCGCATATTGTGGTGTGCGATGCAGGTGTTTTGCCGGGCTACGACCAGCTTAAAAGCCGCCTGCGTCTGGCGCTAGAGCCGTTCCAACTTGCCCACACCACTTTGGAAATCGAACTGGCGGAGGAAGTCTGTCGCGACC
>DJFQ01000064.1:3017-3486 GCA_002432095.1 Marinagarivorans sp. UBA5868
CTACTCTCGGATTGTTCGTCATCACCGCGATCGCGGAAATCGTCGGTTGCTACCTGCCTTATCTCTGGTTGAAAAAGTCCGCCTCTGCCTGGGTATTAGTGCCGGCTGCTCTTAGCCTTGCTCTGTTCGCTTGGCTTTTGTCGCTCCACCCCACCGCCTCTGGCCGGGTTTACGCAGCCTATGGCGGTGTTTATGTGGCTGTCGCCTTGATGTGGTTATGGGGAGTAGACGGAATTCGTCCTCACCTTTGGGACTTTGTCGGCGTCGCCTGCACCCTGGCGGGCATGGCGATTATCATGTTCGCGCCCCGTTAAAAAGCAGCGGCTAAATCACGGACTCTCTAACACGTGTGCCGTTTATTTGCGTTTTTTCCCTTCTTCGCTGAAATGCGACAGGTATTAAAGAAATTATCCCGGCGCCAGGATAAGGTGTTGGCTCTTTATTGTGATCATGACAATAACCGGCTCTA
>DJFQ01000064.1:3609-5153 GCA_002432095.1 Marinagarivorans sp. UBA5868
AATTCCTCCAGCAGTTCTTCAAGCTCCAGTTCAAGCTCATCCAGTTCCAGCTCGTCATCTAGTAGCTCATCGAGCAGTTCATCCTCCGGCGGCAGTCGGGCACTGGGCGCGACTATCGAAGCCGAAGATCTAAATCCAAGCCTTTCGACTGGCTATATGGTTGATGGCTTGGCGAACGATCCGACTCAAGAAGTTGTGGGTTATTACGACGCTGGCAGCGCGATTTGTTACGACGAAGTCAATATGACGGGTGTGCGCAGCATCGATTTCCTCATGGCCAAAGGCATGGGCGATGCGGGCCGTTTTGCGATTCTGGCTGATGGCGCGGATCTCAGCAGCGGCACCAATCTGGGCGAAAAAATCACCATGTCCACCGGCGGGTGGGAGACATTTACCCCGGTAAATGTTGGTCTGTCCATGCAGCTTTCCGGCAACCACACATTGTGTTTCTACGGGGTCAGCGGCGGCGGCATTTTCAACCTGGATAAATTCACCCTGAGCGACGTGCCCGGCCAGAACGACGGCGTCAGCAAAGATCCCGACGACCTTCCAGACAATCCCGGCGCCGTTGCCAAAATCACCACCCAAGGAAACAAAGTTTTGTTCGGCGGCCAAGCCGGCAGCATTGCAGGTATGAGTCTGTTCTGGAGCAATGACGGCTGGGGCGGCGAAAAGTACTACACCGCCGATGTCCTTAAAGAGCTGAAAAACAACTGGAAAGCCAAGCTGGTGCGTGCAGCCATGGGCATAAACTCGAACGACGAGGGTGAAGGTTTAGGCAGCTATATTCAGAATCGCGAAAGCAATGTCCGCAAGGTTAAAACCGTCGTCAATGCGGCCATCGAGAACGACATGTACGTCATTATCGATTGGCATGCCCACAAGGCTCAGGATTTCCAGAATGAATCCATCGAATTCTTCCGCGAAATGTCTGCGCTTTATGGCAACTACGACAACGTGATCTACGAGATCTATAACGAGCCATTGGCCGTCTCCTGGAGCGGTGTCATCAAGCCTTACGCGGAAGCCGTTATTCGTGCGATTCGTGAAAATGATCCTGATAACTTGATTATCGTCGGCACACCTAACTGGTCTCAGGACGTGGACGCGGCAGCGGCGGATCCCATTACCATTTCCTCCAACATCGCCTACACCCTGCACTTTTATGCCGGCACTCATCACCAGTGGCTGCGCGATAAAGCCAGTGCAGCGCTCAGCCGAGGCATCCCGCTGTTTGTGACCGAGTGGGGCGCGGTAGATGCGGATGGCGATGGCGGTGTTAATCAGGCAGAAACCCAAGCCTGGATGACCTTCCTGAAAAACAACGGCATCAGCCACGCCAACTGGGCGCTCAATGACAAGGTTGAAGGGGCGTCTGCCCTGGTGCCCGATGCAAGCCCCAATGGTGGTTGGAGCGATGCGCAGCTAACGCCATCCGGCAAGCTGATTAAAGGCATTATTCAAAGCTGGTAACTAGACTCAGCTTCTCACCAACACCAAACCCGGCCCCGGCCGGGTTTTTTGTGCTTGTAACACTCAATGAA
>DJFQ01000064.1:5183-19407 GCA_002432095.1 Marinagarivorans sp. UBA5868
ACAGAATCCACCTGCTTGGAAACATAGTCGAGTAATTCATTTACCTGCTGATATTGCCGATCAATTTTTAACAGCTCTACCAGAAACTCCACCGGTTTCTGAATGTGCACGCCTGCAAATAATCCGTTGAGCTGACATCGCTGGCGCAACAGGCCGATCTCCAAGGCCGTACCCAAGTACAGAACCGCTGCATCAAACCGGCACTCAACATACGCCTGCACTCCTCTGCGCATCATTTCTCCCCAGTAGCGAAATGCCTCGGACTCGCAGGCTTTCAAACGCTCCGCGTGGTATGCGCACAGATAAGGGGATCTCATATGGACGTGCCTCCAGCTGATTATGGATAGGTTTTGCAGCGCTAAACTCGCGACGACCCACGAATGATAATTGTTATCATTATCATGTCAAGGCCAAATGTGGAGACTTTTGCAGACGGGGGAGGAATTGAGCAAAGGTTCGCGGAGCGTCCTACTCCGCGGAAAAGGGATCAGTGATCGTGTGTCTCAGCGATACCCAACCAGGTGACAAACGCCGGTGCGAAGCTCAATTCGATTTCGTCCACCAGATCGCCGTCCTCCAGGTCGACGATGACAATATGCTGAGCGACGGGATCGGCGATGTAGGCATAGTTTCCATTTTGTGCAATGGTCATATTGAATCGCAGACCGTCGGGCATATCGGCGGGGTTTTCCTCCGAAATATCAATTGCGGACACCTGCTCCCACTCCATATGGCCATCATGATCATGGGCCGCAAAAATTGTGAGATAGCCTTGGCTATCGAGCACCAAAAACCGCTCGCCATTGAAACTGAAACCGTGGGACAAAGGTCTTGCTCCGGCCATTGGTTGCCAGTCAATCAAATGTATTTCTCCCTCCGCCGGATCTACACTCACCCATTGCGCCACAGCACCGCCATGCGCGCTTGCAAGGCCGATAAACTGCTCGCTGTGTTGATGTCCATACAAGGTACCCACACGCAGATCAGTGGCCAGTTCGGCAGGATTGGCAATTTTGCTGGCAACAAACACACCGCCCACATCGTCTACCAGTAACACACCATCCGCGCAGCCAAAAACAACGCGATTTTCGTTCTGCGCAGCACCGTGTAAGTCCGCACAGGTTTCACTGAAAATTTCTTCCTCTGCGTAGCCACCATCATGCCAGTGATAGACGCCAACCTGATCCGGCAGAACTGGATTGGTTGAAGTGGAATTCGCATCGGCTCGTCGCACACTCGCCAATAAAAACTCACCGCGAGGCAGTGCAACACCATGCATATTGACCGTATAAGAGATCTCTGCGGGGCTGGCATTTTCGCTGGCAATATCCGCATCCTTTAGCACTTGAACACTCGCTGGTGAAGTTGTAGCGGCATCCCCGTCGTAAAAAATTGCCATGTGGCCTTCGTATTTCGCCAGGTGAGTAGGACGACTCCCGCTCACGCCGTAATTTAATAGTCTCGACGCTTCTTCGTAAGAATCAAAATGATCGAAATGCGCTTCCTGCCACAAACCTCCGTCGAGGAAATTCACCTGATCCGCGGTTCGGTTAACCAACACCGCATAGCGGTAGCCAGCCGAAGCCTGCACGGCACTCGGTGTCAATTCCAAAGAAAATGCATCAACCAGGCTATTGTCTTCGAGATCGTAAATCTCCGCTGTCGGAGACACAGAGGAAATCACCACCAATCTGCCTTCGACCTCTCCTGCGTGGCCGTGATCGTGATCATCGGGCTTATTGCCGACCAGAGGATCTTTTTCCGTAATAGTGGTATTGGCGCTATCGCAAGCGCTGAATGAAAGGCACAGGAGCACTGCCAGAAATGGCATCTGGAAACGAGAATTCATTGTTTAGCCTCAAGTGAAAAGAAGTGAAGGAATTTTTTTAAAAATTTCCGCGAATACCAATGCTGAAATTACGACCCGGCCTGGGCGCCAAGTCTTTAAGAAATGACGTATGCACTCTCGCTTCCGTATCGGTCAGATTTTCCCCCTTTATATAAAGCGCTATGTCATTGGCCAGCCAACGCCAGTGATAGGTAATAGTTGTATCGATCATGTTATAGCCGGCGGTAGCAGACTCCCGCGCAGCGACATTGTCCTGGCGCTGATAACGCATCCAGTCGAGGTTGGCGGAAAGGCTGCGCCATTGATAATCGAACGCCATGCCAACCCGATGCGGAGATTGACGGGGCAGATATTCACCGGAATCCAGCTCGATGCGAACGTAATCCGAAAAAGCCGTCGTTTTAAAGCTAGAGTTGATCTGCCAAATTACTTGGCCTTCAAACCCCAGCAACTCCACATCGTTGCTGGTAAATAAATACACCGGCAACTCATCCGCGTGTTCCTCACCACCGTGATCATGCCCGTGATCGTCGGCGCTTTCGGCGAATAAACCGGTGCTCTGCTGATAATAATAATCGTCGATCCTGTTATAAAACGCGTTAATGATAATACCGAGCTCTCCCTCATGTTTGCGGAAGGTCAAGTCGATATTGTTTGCTGATTCCAGATCAAGCGCCGCACGATTGAGATCGAATTCCGGATCGCCGTTGTCTTGCAAAGTGAAGAGCGCACCCACTTCATAAGTACCGGCACCTATGTGAGGTCCAAATGACATCACCTCCGCCGCTGAAGGTGCACGTTGCGAACGCGACAACGCCAAACCGAGGTTATAGCCCGGCTGAAAATCCCAGACAGCACCAACAGAGACGCTGATTGGTGTAAATTCCTGCTCCATCGAAAACACGCGAGTAGGCGCCGGGGTTTCGTCGTGCTCACCTTCCTCTTCTCCGTGACCGTGAATTTCCAAATGCGGTAACAACAAATCATCGGCGTTAATTTCAACTCGCTCCATACGCGCACCTAATTGCAGCAGAACATCACCGAAGTGGCTCTCCTGTATCAATGCCGCAGCAAACGTTTGTGCGGTTGAGGGTGGCGTAAACGCCTCCACGCCTTCAGCGGCAATTTCACTTTGTTTGTAATGCAAATTAATGCCGCCCCGCCAACCGGCAAAATCCTGATGCAGAAAATCGACACGCAGTTCACTCGTTTTATTACTGAAAGTCGTGCCGACAACACCGTTTTCTATTTCCGCATGGGTGTAATCCGTGTAAGCGGCGCGGGTGTTAATGGCGCGCAAGAATGAATGATCAACGTTCCACTCACTAAGTAATTGATACCGGTCCTGTTCCAGATCCGCATAAACCTGTTCCTCGCCGCCGTGACTATGGCCGGGAATTCCGTATTCGCGATCCAGGCGGCCCACGGAGAATCCTATGTATCCATCGTCAGCCAGATAGCTTGTGCCCAAAGTAAAACCGCTGGAGTCTTCCGCGCTGTTGGAAACTTTCTTGTCACGGCTCGTGGAAACTTGATTGTCACCGACCCCTGGTGAATCCAGATCGGGGGTGACCGGCACTTCATAATCGTCGGACTCACGCACGAAACCATCGGCGTGGAGGCCGATCTGAGCCGATCCCGAATTAACATTGAAGGACGCTAATTTTTGATTGTTGACAGAATCATGCTGCGCCAGCCATTCACCGCGGGTTTCCGCATCGGTCGGTACTCGTTGATCCACCACATTCACTACACCGCCAATCGCGCCGCTGCCAAAAAATAAAGTCGCCGGGCCGCGCAAAATCTCTACTTGCTGGACGGTGGATACTTCGGAGGACACCGCATGATCCGGCCCCACTCTCGACACATCGCTTACGTCCAACCCATTCTGCGCAATCAACACCCGCGGTCCACTAAGACCGCGGATCACCGGTGTACTGGCAACGCCGCCGTGAAAACTGGTGTGTACGCCGACCTCCTTTTCCAACGAATCCCCCAGCGTCGCTGCTTGACGTTTGCGCAGTTCTTCGCCGCTGAGCACAGCAATGGGAAGTGATGATTCGATTATTGAAGCGTGGAGCGGCAGCCCGATCACATCCACTTGTTCAATCACGGAAGGCACCATCACGATTTGCAGCGCGCCTTTTTGGCCCCCACCCAAATGGACAACTTTGTGGCCAAAACCCGGAGCGACTACATGGAGTTCCTCTGCAGACTTTTCGTCTACCGTGAATCGACCTTGCCCATCCGTCGCCACCGATGACCTGCCACCGACCACCTCAATTCGGGCATTGGCAATCGCGTTGCCATTTTCATCGACGACAATTCCGCTTAGAGCTTGCGCACTCGTGGCGGTCACGGCCAATACGGCCGCCGATATCCTGTGTTTCATTCAACCCCCAAAAACATTAGGTCCACTAAGGTGGATCATTTGCCCGGCATGATACAAAGTATCATTTGTAAGAAGCAAGCAACAAAAAGACTAATTGCTCCGCTGCCGGACCAGGGTGTAGCGCACTTTATTTAACATTTGATTAAGCCATGATTCAGGATTCAGCAATTAAGGTGCGTCCACGGACCACGAGGCACGGTCGGATGTGGTCAAGATGCGGTCGCCGGCGACCTTCAACACGGAGAGAAACACCGGCAGATCAAGTTCCATTTTCCCTTCCCATAAGGATGAAACCATGAAGAAGATCTACACCAAAGCGGCACTGGCCTTAATGGTCACCACTGCGGGATTGCAAGCGTCGTACGTTGTAGCAGAAGAAATTACCGGCGATCGCGACAATCGCGGTTGGTTTGTTGGCGGCGCACTGTCCTACGCCAATGGCGAAGCAGAAGCTGGTAACACGACCTTTTTGGATGAAGACGGTATCGGCTTCGGCGTTTACGGCGGTTACAACTTCAGCGATTGGTTTGGCCTCGAAGGTTCATCCTTCCAATCGGATAACATGGCAGGTGACCGCGCAGGTCTGGACAGCGCAGAATTTTTCACCCTGTCTTTTATGCCGAAATTAACGGTTAACTTTAATGACAGTGTCGGCATCTACTTTAAAGCGGGTCCGACGTTCGTTATGTACACGGAAGAATATAACGATTACGAAGGTGACTATTGGGACGACGAATTCGATTGGAGCGAAGTGATTCTTGGCGCGGGTGTTGGAACCGAGATCAGTATTCAGGATGGCGTTAAATTGCGCTTGTCGTACGACTACGTATCGGGAAATCTCGACGAGAACTGGTACGACTGGGATGCGCCAAACGAGCGAGTGGACGTAACTCTTGGGCGTTTTGCATTGGGCGTCCACTATCAGTTTTAATTACAAGTTCTACCAGTTCTAATGACATCTCCGCCGCGGCCTGAAATGGCCGCGGCTTTTTTTTCATCAAAGCGGAACAACCAAAAACACCACAACGCAATAATCGCCAGCGTGCAGATAATCCAGGCAACAATCACGATGGACACTCCAGATGCGAGTGACGGAAATACCTTTTCCCCGCTCACTTGCACACCGTAATATTCTTGCGTGTACTGCACCCCGAACGGAAATGAGGCTGCAACGATCAACAGTGAAGCAACAATCGCTGGACCTGTGCCAAGCCAGTGGTTGCGTCGCCGACCGTCTTTTTCCCTCACCAATTTTTGCGCATGTAACCACGTCCCCGTCAAAATAATTCCCGATAGAAAAAGCCCGAAAATAAACCAAACAATTTTGGAAATGAGCCCGCCGAAATTGCCGAAATGCAGAGGATCTGCGGTATCGGACCAACGCCAATACAGCGGGTAATCCGATGCGTTTTGGTTGTAAATCATATCGCCCGTGCGAGCATCCAATGTGACTTGATTAGCGCGATCCCTTACAAGCCAGTGATGGCTCTGGCCGTTAATGTAAAACATTGGTCCATGTTCATCGTCACCCCAGTCGAACCATATGGTGCTGATATCAACATCGGGCCGAAGCGATTTAGCAGTGGCAATCAAATCGTTAATAGGTAGCATTGGCAATGATGAATTAGAGGTTGGTTGCGGCAATTGATGCACTGCATATTCGCCGTTTCCGGTAAACACGAGCTTGCCATCGCCAATATGGCTGCGCATCAGTTCAAATAAATACCAACATCCCGTGATGGCAATAACCAAGATAAACCAGAGCGACCACAGCCCCGCCAGCTTGTGAAGCTCGCTCCATATATTGTTCGCAGTGACATTGAAGCGGAAGAATCGCCTCCACCACCGGCTATAAAAGTACAAAGCCGCAATGGTGGATATCAGCAGCGTAATGCCGAAAAACATCACGATGTATGAACCGATCGTGTAGGGAAGAAACAGGTTCATATGGAAATTGCGAAAAAAACGCTGAACGTTGAGATAGCTATAGCGACCCACCACCTCAAAGGTCACTGGATCGACATAAACTCGCACATATTTTTGATTGGGCAGATTAATCACCGCTTGCGCCGTTGAATAACGATAAAGCGGTTTTTCTATCCAATCGACCTTGCCCTGCGGATACGCCTCCACAGCGGCCTCGTAAACCTGTTGCCAATCCAATGGCTGATTAACCTTCGGCTGGTTTTGACTTCGGACTTCTGGCGTAACCAGCCAATCCAACTCATTGGAGATCACCGCAAAAGTCCCGCTCCAGCAAATAATAAAAAGAAGCAGCCCGGTAATTACCCCAGTAAAACTGTGAATTCGAAACCAGGTTTTCTTCTTGAACATATATACGTAACCAGGGGCGATCACACCACCCAAGAACCAGGCAGATAGATACTGACGATTGAGACAACATGCTTAATTGAGCGGACTCAAGCGAGCAATGTGGAAAGCGCGGGTGCGCTGAATAGTAATGATTGGCATTAAATGTTGCAACAATCCATCAAATACTCAATAGGTTTATGCGACACGTCTCATTTATAAAGGCATGACGCACCTTTTGAGCTCTTCCACAATTCACTCCGATCGTGCGGCCAACCATCAACCAAACAAAAAATGGCGTTGAAAACACCCAACAAACAGAAGATAATGAGAATACTTTTCACTTAGATCCTTATCCGTCGAGGACTTCATGTTGCTCAGCCCTTTTTTTCCGCACTTACGGAAGAATGCTCTTTCCGTGTGGTCCGCCGTTGCGATCACCGGCCTAGTTGCCTTTTTAAATCCAGTGCTGGTCTTTGCAGACGACCAGCTACAGTCCCTGCCATCCGTCAAAGTCAGTGCAGATGGTATAGAGGAAACCGCAACCGGACCGGTGGAGGGTTATCTTGCGAAACAAAGTGCTACCGCTACCAAAACCGACACACCTCTGATTGAAGTAGCACAAGCCATCACAATTGTGAGTGCTGAGCAGATCCGCGATCAGGGTGCGCCGAATTTACAGGAGGCATTGCGATACACCGCAGGTGTGCGGCATGAACTTTATGGCATTGATAACCGTGGCGATTGGATGGCTCTGCGCGGCAGTGACGAATCCACCCAACTGCTCGACGGCATGCGTTTGCCTCTGACTGGTTGGTATGGCGTGGTGAGAATTGAGCCATTCAATTACGAACGGATTGAAGTATTGCGCGGCCCCTCCTCCATCATCGCCGGGGCGAATGATCCCGGCGGCGTGATCAACCTGGTAACCAAGCGGCCGCTGGAAGAAACACGGCGGGAAATCGGAGTACGTGCCGGAAGTAATCAGCTGCGCGAAATACATACCGACCTTACCGGCCCGCTGACATCGGATGGCGACCTTCTTTATCGCCTGGTTGCCGTCGGCAAAGAAAGTGATACGCAAATCGATTACGCGGATGAAAAGCGCCTGCTCTTTTCACCATCCATAACCTGGAATGCAAGCGACGATTTTTCGTTCACTGCATACGGCGAATATCAATACGATCGCAGTAAAAATACCAATGCATTTTTAGGTAGAGAAGGCACTTTGGAACCCGCGGCCAATGGGCCGATTCCTCGCGACCTTTTTATCGGCGAACCGAGTTGGGATCGCTACGGCGGCACACGCAATCGCTTTGGTTATTCATTGGAATATCAACTCAACCAAACTTGGGAGTTGCGCCATCAGTTGCGTCACGATGACGTGGACGGCCTAATGCGCTCCATGTATGCCAATTGGTGGGAAGGATTCGTCAATGAAAACGGCAGTGCTGATGCAAATGCTCAATATCTCAATCGCACGTGGTATGTGTACGACGATGCGGCGCAAATAACGACCAGCGAATTATTATTCGAAGGTAAATTCAACGTCGGACCCGTGCAACACACATTGCTTGTCGGCGTGGACGGAATGAATCACAACAGCAGGCAATTTTCATCTGAGGGCGAGGGCACGGCATTAAACGTCTATGCGCCGGTCTACGGCACTTTTCCCGATCCCGTATCAGCGGAGATATCGACTGAGCGAAGCAAAATTGACCGAGCCGGCTTGCTATTTCAAGACCAAATAAAGATGACCGAAGAATTGAGCTTGCGGCTTGGTGTCCGCCGGGATCAAATCCATAACGAAAAATCGATCGGTGCAACCAGCCTCAATTTCGGACTGGTTTATCAAGTATCACCGGGACTCGCACCTTATTTCAGCTACTCCGAATCATTTAATCCCGTGGCCGGACTCGACGGTGCGCGAAACCCGTATAAACCAAAAAGGGGAGAACAATTTGAAGGTGGGCTTAAATGGCAGCCCGAAGACATGCCGTTACAGACTACCCTGGCGTTTTATTCACTGCGGGAGAAAAATCGTCTAGCTCCAGGCGCTACGGCGAGCGATCCAAGCACACAGATCGGCAAAGCAAAAATCAAAGGCGCCGAATTGGAAGCCAGCGCAAATTTTGATGCATGGCGATTTCTCGGCAGCTTCACATATACCAAAGCGCGTGCGGATGCGACTTCCTGGGGAGGTGAGTTAAACCCCGACGAACAGCTTGAAGGTGTACCTGAGCGCTCGACATCATTATGGGCAATCCGCGACTTCGCCGATCTTGGCTTATACGGCTTTTCTTTCGGTGGCGGCGCACGATATGTGGGGAAAATTGGCGATGGCACGGGCAATCATTTTCTCCCCACCGTCACCCTTTATGACGCTATGGCCGCCTATGAAACCGGCCAGTGGCGCATTGCGGTTAACGCCAACAACCTCACTGATAAAGACTATATAGCGACATGTCTTGCCCGTGGTGACTGCTGGTTTGGCCAGCGAAGAACCATCACCTCAACTTTGACGTATCTCTGGTAATTAAACTGCGTGGCGAGCTGCTAGATGTTTGCCCCTCGTCACTGACCGAATTTTTTTTCTGGAACTCATATGATGACTTCATTTTATTTTGCACAACAAAAAAACATTTGTTCGCAGACATTAACGTCCCTGACTTTATCTGCTTTGACATTAGCCATGTGCAACCATGCTTATGCGGATACCCCGAAGCAAAAAATCGAAGAAGTCACAGTGATAGGCGCGTATTCATCCACCGCCTCCGAGGCATTGGGTTTTGACCTTCCGCCGCAAGCGGTGCCTGCAACTATTAATGTTTTACCTTCAGACTTATGGCAGGTTTCCGGCGCGCGGACGCTGGACGATATAATGCAATTTGTACCCGGAGTGAATCTCAATGATAACGGCGGCTGGACCGGCGACGCGTTGATGATCCGCGGATTCGCAGCGACTTTGCCTTTTCGCGATGGTATGCGTTCGGTGAATTCATACGGCCAAAGTCTGCGGGCGATGCAGGACAATATTGAGCGTGTCGAAATCATCAAAGGGCCGTCGGCAACCGATTTCGGCGTGGCCGAGCCCGGCGGCGTAATTAACTTCATCACCAAAAAGCCACAGCAGGAACATTCGGGTTCTGGCACAGTGAAAATCGGCGAAGACGGTTATCGCCGCTTCTCTGTTGACACCACAGGTGCAATGGTTGCATCGGAAGAACTGCAGGGATTACTGGTACTCGCCTACGAAGAACCGCCCGAGTGGCGGATGGGGCGGCCGGACAATACCTACCGCTATTTAATAGCGCCGTCTGTGAATTGGGACATCAGCAATAAAGCCAGTGTTCTTTTTGCATACGAAAAGCTGTTCCAAAAAAGCCCTCAGGATCGCGGCATCATTTATCTGGAGAACGCTTGGCCCGGTGGTTTTGCGCCCCGCGACTGGAGTGTTCATCAGACCTCATCGAATCAGGAAAACGAAACCGATCGCTTATCCATCACGACGAACGTGGAAATCACTCCTGCACTCGAGCTGACCGCCGTTCTTGAGCATCAAAAATACCAGTACAATCTGCAGGAATTTCGCAACGCAATGACAGAACCCGGCTGGGGAGATTTGTACCAGGAGGACGGCCTGTCCTGGAGCGGCGAGAGGATCACGGACCTTCTGTGGAGCGATTGGGAAGGCGACATTCCTGCAAGTTCCGCGAAGATTTTTCTGGACTACACTCTCGGCGACCATACCCTCAAATTCGGCTACGACAATTATTTCAGCAAGGCGAAAAACACTTACGTTTCCTACACAATCGATAATACCTTCGACATACTCGCGCCCGTTAATAATCAGCAGCCTAACTTCATCAGTTATGACGGAGTGTCCGCCGATATTATAAGAACCGAAGAATCGGGATTTTCTATCCGCTGGCTGGGAGAGTGGACGCCGAGATTTCGCACTGTTATTGGCGCGCGCAAGTTTGACTTTGAGTACCAAGGTTATGATGAATATGAATCTGCCAAAACATCTCTGCGTGTGTCCGCAAGTTATGATCTGAACTCTACCCATACGCTATTTGTTGGCTTAAGCGACGGTCATGTACCTCAGCCCGGCGAACAGCGAACCTCGTCGGTTGAACCGCTTCACGACAAAGCGACGGAAATAGGAGTAAAAAGCCAGTTCCTAAACGGCCAGATTCAATGGACCAACAGCGTGTATCAAACAAAGCGCGACAATTTGACAGTTGAGGACCCAACCAACGATGAAACCGAATCCTTCTTAATTAATGCCGGCAAAGCCGAAATTCGCGGATTTGAATCCGAATTAACCGGCGAAATTACCAGCAATTGGTCCATTCGCCTCGGTTTTGCATTGATGGATTCCGAAATTGTTGAGAACGAGGTTGCGGAATTTGAAGGCAATCGATTCGGCAATACGCCAGACCATCAAATTGCCCTATTGACCACCTATTCCTGGGGCGACATAGGCATAGGCGAACTGAGCACAGATTTTGGCGTAACGAGGATCGGCTATCGTTGGGGCGACGCCGGCAACACCGTAAAATTGCCGGCTTATAATCTGGTTAATCTCGGAGCCAATCTCGAACCGGCGGAAAATTGGAACATCAATATCACCGCGACCAATCTTACCGATGAAACCTACTACACCGGCATGCAATACAATAATGCGGCTAGGGCGGACCAGGTGATGGTGGGTAATATACGGAACATTTCTCTAGCACTTACCTATAAGTATTGAAGGTTCAATCAGACCAATATTTCTCGTAGCCACCTATTGATCGGTGAGCTGCGAGGAAATCGTCATCTAGATCAAGCGGGTCGGTTTCTCTCAACTAATGCATCAAATGCCCGTTTCGCTCGTGCATCAGCTTTCTTGTCACGACTAAACCTGCTTGATACGTGATGAGCGAGGTAAATTCCGCACAGCTCCCAAACGAATTGATCAATATCCGTATCAGCTGCAAGGTGCTTCACCTCTATCGCCTCGTAAACCAGTTGAGATAATAGAGCTTGCCATTGCTTCTCCATCGCACGAGCATGGACGGCGACCTCATTATCGATATCATCCAATTCAAATAGTGCTGCGGCGACCCGGCAACCACCACCTAGCTCAGCTCGCTGCCACCAACCAAACCATAAATTGACCAACTTTTTTAGCCTTGGCAAACCTTTAGCTGCCTGCGTGGCCGGCTCCACCACATGTCGCTGGCCGATCAAAGCGGATTCGTTAAGCAAATCAATTTGTAGTTGCTCTTTAGATCCGAAGTGCGCAAAAAGCCCACTTTTTGATATGCCGGATTCACTTGCGAGTGAACCGATTGTTATTCCAGAAATGCCGTTGACGCTGGCCTGGCTAACACCAACCTGAAGCAGTTTTTCTTTGGTCCTATTGGCTTTCATGCGCAAAAACTTTTTTATGTGGTGAAACTCGCCGCGCTAGTCGCGGATAAACGTATCTATATCTTCGCGAAAGCCGGCCCATATCATCGAGCCTTTGCCCAAAAACGCCTCCAACATTTGACAGCGATACCACTCATTATTTTCTGCGCCGCTACCGGTATTGATTTCGGGATCACACTCTAAATACTCGTTGATTAATTCAGCATGAGTAATTTCGCTCGCGCGGGTACTTCTCAGCATCTTGGATCTGAACACCGGCGCTCCGTCCAGAGTATCAACGATTATTTCGCCGCCATGACATTCGCCGCATGTTGTTCGGGTATTGCTGGGACCTACAAGCACCCTGGCATACGCCGCATTGCGCGGCAACTGATGCAACACTGGAAACGTCAGCTCGCCTTTGATGCTCTGCGGGTGAAGTCGGTCATAAAGCGACAGAACGTTAAATGCCTTACTTGTTATTTTCGCAGGGCAGTAATCACCTGCTCCAACTCCACCATGGCAACGGGCTTTGTCAGGTGGTGATCAAAACCCGCTTCTGCCGATTGTCGGCGGTCTTCGGCGGTACCGTAACCCGTCAGGGCGATCAGGCTGGTGGAGCTGGATATTGCACGAAACCTTCGTGCGAGTTCGTATCCATCTAAATCAGGCAAACCAATATCCAGCAAGGCCACATCCGGCACAAACGTGGCTAAACGTCGCAGGCCGTCGAGCGCTGAGTACACGGCCAATGTTTCGTGGCCGAGATATCCGAGCAAGAGCGCAAGGGAATCTGCAGCATCGATATTGTCATCAACAATCAAAATGCGGCAGCTCTCTGCCTTATCAGCTAAAGGCTCTTGCACGACTGCCTGAGGAGACGCTATCAGCGGTAGGCGGATTGTAAACTGCGTGCCTCGGCCTGAGCCTTCGCTCGCTGCGGTAATCGCACCCGAGTGCATTTGCACAAGCCGGTGGACGATAGAAAGCCCTATGCCAAGCCCACCTTGCGCGCGGTCAATCGTTGAATTTACCTGAGTAAACAAATCGAAAATGGTGGGCAGCATTTCGGGATCGATGCCGATGCCGCTATCGGCGATTTCTATCGTTACCTCCCCTCCCTCTCGCGCTACGGTAACCTTGATCATTCCTTGTGGCGGAGTATATTTAACGGCGTTGACTAATATATTGCTCAAACACTGCACCAAGCGCTGTAAATCGCCCCAGACAAACAGCTCTTCATCTGCGGCGGCATACACAAGATTGTGCCCTTTTTCCGCAATTTGCGGTTGTGCAGATTCCAATGCAATGACAACGGCCTGATCGATACTCACCGGTGCATTTTTCAGTTCGATAATTCCCCTGGTGATCCGCGAAACGTCCAGCAAGTCATTAACAAGATGAGTAAGTTGACCGCATTGACGCTTCAGCACCTCGCCCGCCTTTTGCGTCTCTATCGGGGCGCTGTTTTTGCGCATCAACAACTCTGCCACATTGGCGATGGGCGCCAGAGGATTGCGTAATTCGTGGGCCAACATAGCCAAAAATTCATCTTTGCGTCGATCCTGCTCTTGCAAACGTGTGCCAGATCGCACACTTTCCGTCACGTCATAACCAACCACAAAAATACCGGTCACCATATTGTCTTCATTGGTAAGCGGTTGATAAATAAAATCGACAAACCGGCGCTCGGTAGAGCTGTGTTCCGATGCCAGATCCACCGGAATAGCGTGCCCCTGATAGGGTTTTCGCGAAATAAAAACCTCATCAAGCAAACTGACAAAACCTTGATCGACCACCTCTGGCAGAGCCTCCCGCACGCTTTTGCCTAACACTTCGCGCTTATTTACCAGTTTCAAATATTCGGGATTGGCATATTCAAACTCATGCTGCTCACCTCTCAGTGTGCACATAAATACAGGGGCTAAATCGAATAATGCACGCCATTTGGCTTCGGCTATTTTTGCGCGCTGCTGGCTGAGAACCTGCTCTGTGGTTTCGGTGCAGACAACCAGCACACCACCAATTCCATTGGGCGCATCTGGATCATCTATGGGGCTGTAACTATAGGTCCAGTAAACGTCCTCGCGACTACCGTGACGCGTGATCGGCACCAACTGGTTCTCATGCCAGGTATAACCTTCACCAGCCATGACCTGCTCGATTTGTGGCCCAATAATGGGCCAGATTTCCTGCCAACACTCTTTACCTTCCTGGCCCAACGCGGAGGGATGTCTTTCCGGCCCAATCGAACGGCAATATGCATCGTTATA
>DJFQ01000064.1:19446-20719 GCA_002432095.1 Marinagarivorans sp. UBA5868
CGGATACGCGCACCCATTTCACCGCCGCCGGCTAAAAATCCGGCGCTACCATGCAGGGGTTGGATCATAATCTCGAAACCTGACAACTTAATTTGCGAGTATTGTCTGCTCTAGCGCCGGAGGCGTCCAGCTTAACCATTCAACTGCATTCTTCCGCGCTATCGGAGGTTTGCTCACTCGACATTCACACAAAATGTTTATGACACAAGCGCTATCTTAATTCTTACCGCGCGCTTTCCACACTTTGCGCGGCCAGGTCCAACGCCTTGTACATATCCAGTCGCGCGGAGCGCCCGATCTCCCGATGATTGAGTTGTTGATCGCGCTCGGACGGCAATATCGGCGCGGTCAAATCATCAGCTTCCGGTGCTTCAAAGTCCGATTCCGGACCAATGGCCATGGCACTGCGACGTAGGAGCAAGCGAATTTGCTCCGGTGTCAGCGCTGGATTAATTGACTGCATCGCGGCAATCGTCGCGGCTACCAGTGGTGCGGCGTAGGATGTGCCACAGTGCATTTTCGCTTTATCCTCAATTTTTGCGACTGAACCTTGGGAACATGCGGCTGCACTTATATCTACGCGCGCATCCAGATTGGATGAGTTGCGTCTAACGGCAAACGAGGGATCGGTCACTGCCGCTTTGGTGCTCTTGCTGAGCTCATCACCAGACTTATTGAGTTCATGACCAGCGATTACCAGTAATTGTTCGGTCACTAGAGATGAGGGTAAGCGGTATTCGTCCTGGCCCGAAAAAGCCGAACCATTTCCAGCAGAATTGACCACTATGACATCCGGGTGTTTGTGACGAAGCCAGAGGAAAAATTCTTCCAACAGCTCTTCATAGCCACTCATGGCGACTCCAGAACGGACGGCCGAATCGAGCATTTCATTAGCGAGATTTTTTGTGCCGATTCGATGAAAGCCCCAACTCCAGTTCAGCAGTTTTACACCATCTTCCACCAGGTTAACTGAAGCGGCGATATTGGCGGTTACCCCCGCGTCGGAATTGCGATCCACAATAATGTCAAAACGCGATGCTGCGGTTTCCAGACCACGCAAAAAGCCGTCGTTGCCACCATTATTCCAAGCGGCGGCAAACACACCCACTACAGTTGAGCCGTGGCTATCCGGCGAGTCACCGTCACGGGCATAGATACAGGTGCGCGGCGGGTCTCCGTGGCAACCACCCAAATAATCACGGAAATCCGGCGAATCAAAATCGATGTTGCGTTCAATAATTCCGATTTTCACCGGCTGGGTATTTTTAACACC
>DJFQ01000063.1:0-6813 GCA_002432095.1 Marinagarivorans sp. UBA5868
CCCGCGAATCATGCTCTCCTGACTAAGACCGGAAAGCGCCATCAACGCGGTGACCAGCGGATCCAGAGCCTCCTCCGGCGCCGACATCAGACCGCCCCGCAGGGCATCGTCCAGGCCCATCATCACATCACGCACATCGTTGATCACCCGCAACGTATCTGAAGACAGCAACTCCTTGGATTCTTCCGCGCAGTTCAACATGGCTCCCAGGCAGGCCTTCACGCTGCCCAATCGATTGCCGTCGAGCACCACCGCCAATAATTCCTCTTCCGGATCGTCTAATAACTCTGCCTGAGTGGTGAACCCGGGAAACGTTGTCGTGACTTCGGTTACTGCGCGCAGCAGCAGGTGGCGACAGTTGCGAGGCAATATGTCCGCGCCGTTCATCATCACAAAGGTGGTGCGCAATACTCGCAGGGATGCCTCTGCCCGCTCGGCGTAGCGACCGAGCCAAAACAGATTTTCCACCACTCGGCTGGGCAGGCCGACGGACTGCTGTTGCGGAGGTCGGCGCTCGCCCAGCGGTACGTTTTCCACTGGTCGCTCCGGTTCCGACGCGACCACCCAGGTATCTTTGTTGATCGAGCCGAGTTGATTGGAGATGAGTGGTGAGCCGAGGGTCAGCCCAACCCGCGTCAAACCGCCGGGCATGATGAGATAAGACGACTCACTCGCCACGGCAAAAGTGCGCAAAATCGCGGGTCGAGGCTGCAACTGGCCGCCAATTACCGTGGGCACGTGGGACGGCACGATGCGCTCCTGAGCGACGTAGAGCTGCGGATGGGTTTGAATCAGTTGCACTAGCGCCTGGCGCTCCGCGGCGCTGATATCCGCGAAGGTCTGACTGCGGCCCATGCCGCGAAAGATCGGCTTTAGGATCAGCTGTTCGAGATTCGCCAGCACATACGCCAAGTCTTTTTTATCCCCACACCAATAGGTGGCCACGGACTTCAGGCGCGGCTCGCGCCCTAGCAGCCGCTTGCCTATTTGTGGCAAATAGCGCAGTAACACGGGGTTCTCCAAGACACCCGATCCCAACGGATTGGCAATGGCCACCCGGTTTTGCCGCGCCACTTCCAGCAAACCAGGCACCCCCAGTTGCGAATCGCTTTTTAATTCCAGCGGATCGCAGAACCAGTCGTCNNACCATCAAATCGCCACTTTGTACCAGCGGGTAGCCGAGATAATTGGCGAGATAAGCGTGTTCGAAATGAGTTTCGTTGAGGGCTCCAGGGGTGAGCACCACCACCCGAGGTTCGTCCACGTTGGGGGCGAGCTGGCCAAGCTTGGTACGCAATCGTTGGAAAAAATGGGCAAGGCGATGCACATGGCTATCGCGGAATAAGCTCGGCAGCACGCGCGACATGACGGTGCGATTCTCCAGGGCATAACCCGCACCGCTGGGGGACTGACTGCGGTCGGCAAAAACACACATATCGCCATCGGCGGTGCGCACCATGTCCACCGAATGAATCACGAGATCGTGGTCCCCCGGCAGATGGATGTCGGCACAGGCACGCAGAAAACCGCCGTGGGCAAATACCGCCTCAGGCGGAATAACACCTGTGCGGATCAAATCGCGCGGCCCGTACAGATCCCGCAGCAACAAATTGAACAATTCCGCCCGCTCCAGCAGGCCGGATTCGATGCGCGCCCATTCGTCACTACCGATGAGAAACGGCACCAAATCCAATTCCCAAGGGCGCATGGCGCCCTGGTCCTGGCTATAAACGTTATAGGTGGCGCCATCATCGCGCAGAATCCGCCGGGCCTTTTCATGACGTTCGGCCAAACCCGTAGTGCCCAGCGCATTCATGCCGTCCAGCAAATAGCGCCACGAATCGCGGACACCGCCATCCGGGTCGCGGGATTCGTCACGCACCCTCGCCTCGCCCGCTTGGGTTTGGGCNNTTTGGGCCTCAACCGCTTGGCTTTGGGATTGAGACTGCAGGGCGCGGCTGGAGGGGCTGGGATTCAAGTCTTGCAAAATAGATCCGCCGGGTTAAATGCGTTCGGCCGCAGGGCGGCGCAGAGAAAGTTGGCGTGCTCATTTTTCCCGCTTGAGCAAAATTTCGCCAGCGTTATTATTCAAATAGCCTTCGCATGTCCAAGGTATGCGGATATTCGTCGCTGGATTCCGCCGGCGGCGCGGTCATGGGGCGAGTCCCGCGGTGCGGCTCAAAGACCCGCTTAGCATCCACCCAAGGACGTGGGGTATACGGACCCTGGGTGTGGCCAATATCGGTAAAACGGTTGATGCGCCGCGACTCCGCTTCAAAAGCATTTACCGGAAAGGTGTCGTAACTGCGCCCGCCAGGATGCGATACGTGGTAGGTACAGCCGCCAATAGAGCGGCCATTCCAGGTATCCACGAGATCGAACACTAAGGGTGCGTGAACGCCGATGGTCGGATGCAACGCCGACGGTGGCTGCCAGGCTCGGTAACGCACCCCGGCAACATATTCACCCTGGCGTCCGGTGGCGTTAAGGGGTACGCGGCGACCATTACATACCACGATGTACCGAGTATCGACTAAACCAAACGCTTTGATCTGCACCCGTTCCACCGATGAGTCCACGTATCGGGCGGTGCCAAAACTGCCCACTTCCTCACCCAGCACATGCCAGGGCTCTATCGCCCAGCGTATTTCCAGAGTGATATCACCCAACTGCACCCGGCCGTAATGGGGAAAACGAAACTCCTCGAAAGGCAACAGCCAGTCCAGATCGAACTCCAGGCCATGGGAATTTAGGTCCGCGACCACATCCTTCACATCCGCCCAAACATAGTGGGGCAACATAAACCGGTCATGCAGCAAAGTGCCCCAGCGAACCAGGGGCTTGTGATACGGCGTCTGCCAGAAGCGCGCCAGCAAACAGCGCAGCAACAGAGTCTGTACCAGCGCCATACGCTCATGGGGTGGCATTTCGAAACCGCGAAACTCCAGAATGCCCAAACGCCCAGTGGCAGAGTTGGGAGCGTAGAGCTTGTCGATGCAGAACTCTGCCCGGTGCGTATTGCCAGTAACGTCAATCAGCAGGTTGCGCAGCAGGCGGTCGACCAGCCAGGGTTGATTGACGATGCCGTTGGGCATTTGCTGGAAGGCAACTTCCAGCTCGTACAACGTCTCGTCCCGCCCTTCATCCACNNGTAATGAAACTGCGCAGCACGTCGGGTCGGCGCAAAAAGGGGCTGTCTGCTGGCGTGGCGCCACCCATGGTGACGTGATTGCCGCCTCCCGTGCCGGTATGGCGGCCATCGAGCATGAATTTTTCCGTGGCCAGTCGAGCCTGGCGTGCTTCTTCGTAGAGAGCGGTAGTGGTCTCCACCAAGTCGCGCCAATTGTTGGCGGGATGGATATTGACTTCGATAACCCCCGGATCCGGAGTTACCAGCAGCTTGAGCAAGCGCGGGTCGCGGGGCGGCTCGTAACCTTCGATCACCACTGGTAAATTCAGATCGCTGGCGGTTGCCTCGATGCAAGCCATCAAATTTACGTAGTGCTCCAAGTGAGTCAGCGGCGGCATAAAGACGTGCAAGCGGCCGTTGCGCGGCTCGATGCAAAGGCAGGTGCGCACCACTTCCCAGTATTCACGCAAGGTCTCTTTAATGCGGGCGTTAGACTTGTTAATACGGGCATTAGACTTGGGTTTGCCATCCTCATCCCGGGGCGGCGGCTGGCGTAGGCGCTCCGGTCCGTCGCTGGACTTTTGTATGAGATAAGGCGGTGGAGCGAGTGTCTGCTGCTCAGCCAGCTCGAACTGGGTAATCAATTCGTTGCGCTTGGGCAGCGCACCAAAGGGTTCCAGCGGATCGCGCTCCACCTCGATCTCCCGCAAGGTTTCTTCCACATGGGGCAGATCACCCAATGGCAGGCGCAGCCCCAGGGGTGAGTCGCCGGGAATCAACACGGTGCGCCCTCGCCGAAACTGCCAGTTACTGCTGCACCAGTGTGCGGTATTTGGGTTCCACGCCAGCGGCAGAACATAGCCGGTCGGCGTATCCAGACCTTGATTCAATACCTTGGCCAGCCGACGGCGCGCCAGCGAATCTTTCGCTTCGGCAATCTGCGCATCCAGGTTGACCGGCAGGCGCTGCTCTTGAAGCAGATAATGCAAACCGTCCTCGTAAGCGGGCTGACTAAAGCTATCGCGCAATCCCAGGCGGCCACACAGATGTTTAATGAACCTCTCAGCGTCACTAACACTGTGTTGATAGTCGCGATCCACACGGGCGAGGTATTTGGGGTTGAACCACATGGGTTCACCGTCCTTGCGCCAAAACAGGCCTAACGCCCAGCGGGGTATCTCCTCCCCCGGATACCATTTGCCCTGACCGTAATGCAGCAATCCATTGGGAGCAAAACGGTCGCGCAGACGCAACAACAGGGTTTTTGCCAGCCGCAGTTTGTCCGCACCCAGCGCCTCGGTGTTCCATTGCGGCGATTCCATATCATCAATGGATACAAACGTGGGTTCGCCTCCCATGGTCAGACGGGTGTCGTGTTTGAGCAGCAAGCGATCCACCTTGTCCCCCAAGGCCAGCGCCGATTCCCACTGATCCTCCGTGTAGGGCTTGGTGACGCGCGGGTCTTCATGGACCCGCTCCACAGTGTTGCTGAAAGAAAAGGTCACTTCGCATTCATCGGTAAAGCCGTTGATCGGCGCCGCCGAGACCGGATCTGGCGTGCACGCCAAGGGAATGTGTCCTTCGCTGGTGAACAGGCCCGAAGTCGGGTCCATACCCACCCAGCCCGCACCGGGCAAATACACCTCGCACCAAGCATGCAAGTCGGTGAAATCTTCCGCCGCACCAGATGGACCATCGAGGGATTTCATATCCGGCTTGAGCTGCACCAAATAGCCGGACGCAAAGCGCGCCGCCAAACCGAAGTGCCGCAGGAGCTGGACCAATAACCACGCTGAATCCCGGCAGGAACCTTTTCCATGCGCTAGCGTTTCCTCCGGTGACTGCACTCCCGGCTCCATGCGAATGGCGTACTCGATCTCCTCTTGCAGCCTCTCATTGAAGCTCACCAGGAAATCGATGGTACGCATTTTCTTCAGCTCCACCGACGCCAACCAGCGGGTGAACAATGGCCCGCCTTCAAGCTTTTCCAGATAGGGTGCCAGCTCCTTGAGGGTCTGCTTGTCGTAGTTGAACGGGTAGGTTTCGGCGTAATCCTCAAGAAAAAAATCGAACGGATTGATTACGGTCAGATCGGCAATCACCTCTACCTCAACCGCCAGGCGCCGCGTTTTTTCAGCAAACACCAAGCGTGCGAGGTAGTTGCCGAAGGCATCCTGCTGCCAATTGATAAAGTGCTGCTCCGGCTGAACCTTCAAGCTGTAGCTGCGAATCGGCGTGCGCGAATGCGGCGCCGGCCGCAGCCGCACCGTATGAGGCGACAGGGAAACGGGCCGGTCGAAGTCGTAATAAGTGTTATGCCGTATGGCCACACGTATGGTCATGATGCTTGTTTCCTAATGGGTTGACCCCACCCCAACACTCCCCTTACCAGGGGAAGGGGCCAAAACGCACTCCACAAATAAGTCGAGGGCACTACAGCCCCTCCCCCTGGCAAGGGGGAGGTTGGGAGGGGGTCTGATCTTTCTTCTAGTTAAACCACTGCTTCGCGAAAACCGCATGAAGCTGCCCCAGCTCCACCTGCAGTTCATTCAAATATTCCCGCATAGGTTCGCCGAGGTCGTCATAGTTCACATCTTTGAAAACTCTTCCCTGGAGGGACTTGATGGCCTTACTCACCGGCTCGCAGCGCGGCAGTTTGGCTGCCGAATCCGCAATGGCATTTAGGCAGTGGGCAATGGTGCGAGGAAATTGCGGATCTTCCAGCAGGTAATGCGCCACCTCGCGCCCCTGCACCGCCGCGCGCAGCTTGCGCCGATAGGATTGTTCGCCGCCCACAGAGCGCAGCACATTGCCCCAGATGATTTGCCGGGCATTCACCGCGGCTTCGTTATTCTCTGTCTGCAAAATCGTCACGCAACCCGCATCAAGCATGCGAGTCGTCATGTCCGCACGCTCCAGATTGCGGCCTAAGCGCAAAAAGTCCCAGGCCTCATCGTGGGTCATGGTGCCGTAGAGCAGGCCATTAATCCGCTGACAGCCGCGAATAATCCCTTCCAAACAATCGTGCCGCTGACCTCGATTGAGCGCTTTCGCGCTGTTCTCGTTCATGAAGATCGACAGTTCGTTGATCAGCTCCCAGGCGTCGCCCGGCACCACATCGCGGGTGGTACGGACGTTTTCCCTCACCATATTGAGTGATGTCACCACCGACACCGGATTGTTTTCATCGGCGAGGAGAAACTTCACGACGTTGCGCTCATCCTGCACCTTGTAGCGCTCCATAAAAGCGTCCTCCAGACTGCTCAAACGCACCAGGTTGTACCAACCAAGATTGACGCCCTTGGGAAGATCCAGCAATAAATTGGTGTACACCGCCACCAAGCGCGCCGTGTTCTCCACCCGTTCGATATAACGGGCAGTCCAATAAACTCGTTCAGCAACTTTGGAGAGCATCAGTAATTGACCTCCGTATCCACCACCCAAGTGTCTTTGCTGCCACCACCTTGAGAGGAATTCACCACCAGGGAACCTTTGCGCATGGCCACTCGGGTCAGCCCTCCGGTGGTGACGTAGATGTCGGACGATTGCAGGATGAAAGGACGCAAATCCAAATGACGCGGCTCCAAGGTGTTGCCGATCAGGGTCGGCGCGGTGGACAGCGCCAGAGTCGGCTGGGCAATGTAATTGCGCGGATTGGCTTTGATCAGCTCAGCGAATTCGGC
>DJFQ01000063.1:6823-9668 GCA_002432095.1 Marinagarivorans sp. UBA5868
TCGTCGAAGCAGAGATACGTTTCCACATTGGGCACCAGCGGGTCCTGATCGAGGTAATAACGGATGATCTGCGGCACATAGGCGTAGATCACCTTATCGTCCGCCACACCGGCACCCGGCGCATTCGCCAGCCCCACATTGCCGGCGCGCCAAGCGCGCATCAGACCAGGCACACCCAGAGTTGAATCGGGATTAAACGCTTCTGGATCGAGAAACAAATCGTCGATCCGCCGGTAAATCACATCCACCCGCTCAAGACCGGCAACAGTTTTCATAAAGACACAATCGTCCTGCACCACTAGATCGCTGCCCTCCACCAACTCAGCCCCCATTTGCTGCGCCAGGAACGCGTGCTCAAAGTAAGCGGAGTTATAGATTCCCGGGGTAAGGACCACTAAAACCGGCTGTTTAATCTTGCGCGGTGACAGCGACGCGAGCATATCGAACAGGCGCTCACAATAATCGTTTACCGGTTCTATGTGGATTTTCTCAAACAAATCCGGCAACACACGTTTGGTAGTGGCGCGGTTCTCCAGCATATAGGCAACCCCGGACGGCACCCGCAGGTTATCTTCCAGCACATAAAATTCGCCGTCCTTATCACGCACCAAATCGGTGCCACAAATGTGCGCCCACACCCCAAAAGGAGGCGACACCCCCACACACTCGGGGCGGAAATTTTTTGATTGTTTAATGAGGTAGTCCGGCACTACGCCGTCTTTAAGAATTTTTTGATCGTGATAAAGATCGTCGATAAACAGATTGAGCGCCTGCAAACGCTGCTTTAAGCCGGCGGCGGTTTTATCCCACTGCTTTTTGGCAATGGTGCGCGGCACTATGTCAAACGGCCAGGCGCGATCGATATTGCCCTCCTCCGTATACACCGTAAAGGTCACACCCATCTCGCGAATAGTGGCCTCCGCGGCTTGGCGGCGCTGTTCAATTTCCTCCTCGCGCAGCGATTTCAAGTAGGTAACAAGCCGGCGTGCCGGCTTGCGTGGGTTGCCGGTACTGCTAAACAGTTCGTCGTAGTAGTCGGCGGGCGAATAGTCGCTCCAATTGATCGTCATACACTGAATTCCAATTTATGGACTGACTGTATTGTAAGGAAACGATCGTGTGCTCCCCTGATAACACGACCTATCTGCGGAGACATGTGCCTGGCCTGCGGTTGCAGCCTGAGCTACAAAGCCATTAATCAAGTTGCGTAAATCAGGTTTCGTGCCAACGCCTTTCACTCATGCTTTTCGGGATCGCTTTCTTTCGCCCCCCGGTCTTTCACTGTCTTTCGCCACCTCTGTCTTCCACGACCCACAGCCTTCCGCAACCCACAGCCTTTCGCAACCACAGCCTTTCGCGACCACAGAGTGGCGGTGGAGTGGCGGGCGGCATACCGCTCACACCGACAACCTATACGTTGATCCCTGGAGAGCAGCCGACACCCTATCTGAAAGTTTACAAGCCACCACCCTGTGCTAAGTTTAAGTAGAGAAAGTTGCTCCTGCATGGTTCCGCCGCGGTGCAACAATAGATGTACTGAGATACCGAATGATTATGCAGAGATTTTCCCGGCTGACCGCCCACCGTCGCACCGCTAGTTATACCGTTAATAGCCACACCCTCAGCGCAGCACGGACAACACAGCAAACTCAAGGACGGCAATGGAAAAAATGGTCAGCAGTGTTGCTCTATGCAGTGATTGTCACCGCAGGTGCGTCAATTGCGCCTGCCGACAAAAACGGGGAAAGCCTTGCCCTCCAGGGGCATGCTAAACGTTATATGCGCATCAATGAGTATTTGTTCCACGGCACGCAAAAAACGACTGCGATAGCCCAGCACACCTCCGATGGCCATCACCATCCCGGGTGACCGCCAACAACGGCGCGCATAAATAAAATATATTCTGGATTCATCCTATGATTAAGCGTTCCCTGTCCACGAAATTGATGTTCGCTCTTTCGGTGTCGATGGTGGTGGTGGCGATAGTGGTGCTTTTGGCCACTTATAAAATTATTCAGACACAGCAACATAAAACATTCGAAGCCAGTGCGCGCGCGCAAATTGAATTGGCGAATTCCGCGTTTATGGAAGCGGTATTTGCTTACGATTTTCAGCAGATCGAAGCCATCGCAAAGTCATTTGTTAATACCGATCTGGTTACGGAAATCAAAGTTTTTGATCACCGCGGCAAAAATCTGGCAACCGCATTGGAAACCGGAACCACGGATTTAGCGCCGAAAGAGGGCCGATCCGGCGTTGAGATCGTGCGCAATAATGAAGTGATCGGCCGCTACGACATCGTGTTTTCCACCCGGCAGGAACAAGCTATTCTCGCTCAACAGATCAAGGTGAGCGCGGTAGTGGTCATCATGCTGTTAATCGCCAGCCTGATTACCGTTTATTTCCTCTCCCGTCGGTTGGTGATCCACCCGGTAAATGACATAAGCGCATCGCTCAGCGCCATCGCAGCGGGCGGCGGCGACCTCACCCGTCGCTTGCCAACCGACAGCGGTGACGAAGTCGCGGCCCTTGCACACAACTTTAATCGGGTGATGGAACAGATCGGTTCGATTATCAAAAACGTCATTGTGGTTACCGAAAAAGTTCGCGATAACGTTCATGTGATGTCTGGAGCCACCGAAAGCACCGTTTCTTCTACTGGCCAACAGCTTAAAGAAATTGAACAAATCGCCGCGGCACTGCAGGAGCTTTCCCATTCCGCCGACGAAGTCGCCCGCCACGCCGGAGCCACGGCTGAACGCACCAAAGAAACCGCGCGGTTTGCCGAACAGGGTTCGCAAGTGGTGAATTCCTCACGGGATACCGTCAATCGTCTGACCGATCA
>DJFQ01000214.1:0-4747 GCA_002432095.1 Marinagarivorans sp. UBA5868
GTAGAGGCGTAGGGCTGCAATGGCTCCTCCACCCCCAACCGTCGAGCGGTTTCAAGCACGGGTTTGACGCCCAGCTCCAAACCAAGCCGGGCAGAGCTGACGTTGTAGGAATTGGCCAGCGCCTGCCAAAGCGGCACCTCCCCATGGAATTGTTTGTCGTAATTCTGCGGCTCCCAAACGCTGTCCATGCCCGCTTCCTGAAACTCCAGCGGGCCGTCATCCAACAGGGTGGTCAGGCTGTAGATTTCCGGCTGCTCCAGCGCGGTGAGAAATATGGCGGGCTTAAACAGTGAGCCGATGGGACGGCGGGCATCGAGGGCGCGATTGAATCCCTCGAAGCCCGATTTGCGGCTGCCGATCACCGCCACCACTTCACCGGTCTGCGGCACACTCACCACCACGGCGCCATCTAACCAACCTTCGGCTAGCTTGAAACGCTGTTCCAGCTGCGCCAACTGTTCGGCCAGGGTCTTCTCTGCGATTTTCTGCACTAAGGGGTCGAGGGTGGAAAAGATGCGCAGCCCTTCGTTGCGCAGATCGTCCTCTTGATAATCGCGGCGCAACTGACGGAATACCAAGTCGAGAAACGCCGGATAGTTAGATAGGCCCATGCCTGCATTGCGGGTGACATCCAGCGGTTGAGCGATGGCGGTTTCGAATTCTTGGGGCGTGAGATAACCCTGAGTACCGGTTTCCGCCAGCACAAGATTGCGTCGCTCCAGTGCGCGCTTGGGATTGCGGCGCGGGTTGTAATAGGTCGGCCCTTTTAACATGGCCACCAACAGCGCTGAGTGATGCGGCTTCAACTGCTCTACGGAGCGGCCAAAGTAAAACTGGCTGGCAAGGCCGACGCCGTGAATCGCGCGGGTACCGTCCTGACCGAAATACACCTCGTTGAGGTAGGTTTCGAGAATGTCGTTTTTCTCGTAATGCAGCTCCAACAGCATCGCCATCAGCATTTCGTTGGCTTTGCGCTTGAGGGTGCGCTCCGGTGTAAGGAAAAAGTTTTTCACCAATTGCTGGGTGATGGTACTGCCGCCCTGCACTCCGCGACCGGTCGCTGTGGAAAATACCGCACGCAATAAGCCTTTAGGGTCGATGCCATGGTGGTGGTAGAAACGTTTGTCTTCTACGGCAATCAGCGCGTCGATGAAATGGCGCGGCACTTGGTTGTAACGCACCAGCTGACGGTCTTCGTTGTTGTTGGTGTAAATACCGCCGATGGAAATCGGCTCCAGGCGGAACAGATCCACCGGACGCCCACTGCCCTCCTCGCGCACCTCATCCACCACATCGCCGCGAAAACTCACACGCACCTGCTGACCGTTCTGCGGGCCGTCCCAAAACTCAAACGGCCGGGACTGCAAAACCACGTGGGCCGACGCTGACAAGTATTCACCAGGGCCGCGCACCTGGGCGACACGCGCAAAGCCGAGCAGATCCAACTCGCGGCGCAGCTCTGCCAGGGTGAGCGTCTTGCCGGGAAAAATTTCCAATGGCCGTGCATACACCCGCGCTGGCAGGGCAAAACGTTTGCCCTCGAACTGGCTGCGCACGATGTTATCGAGGTAGACACAATAGGCCGCCAGGGCCAGGGCGAAGACCAGGAAGATGAGGAGGACGCGCTTGATGGTGATGATGGGCTTGCGTTTGGCCGCTTTGCGGGATGCCATAGATAGGTATGCCTGAATTTGAATGCAACAATACAACGGGCCTGAAACCCTGTGGTCTCAGGCAGAGAGCGATAGGACCCGGTGCGCACACAGTTTATCCGCGGGCGTTAAAATCGCGCCGATTGTAGCCATCCCTACCCGCCCTGACCATCAGCGGATTTTTGCTATCAATGGATTTTTGCCATCAAATAACCCTCATAAAAGCCGAATCCATCCCCATATAGGCGCTATATAAGCTCCATATAAGCCCTCACAATTAAAGCCACACGAGATAACCGAAACATGGCCGAGCATTCAGCAGAACACACGTTAGATCACCAGCCTCCAGCGGACCAAAAAGCCCCACAGGAACATGCGCTTCTGGAACACCGCGACCTGGAAATTCGCTTGGACGCCCGCTTGGCGACCAAACTCCTGAGCGCGTTGGAATTTCCTCTGCAAATTGAATTTCCCGAAGATGAATTGGAACAGGAGCCGCTCGAAGTCAGCGAGGCCCACACACCGGAAGCCCCACACGAGATTCACGAAGATGGCATTGAAGCCATTGTGGAGGATGTATTGGTTCAGCCTTTGATCGACCATTTGGACAAAACCCATGCAGATGCCACCAAAACCGTTAAACCCGCCGAAAAGCGTTATCAGGTTCTCGTTCGCTCACTGACGGTTACGCTGCCCAAACCACCACAAATGGTATTGGGCAATCCGGTGGAGTTGCGCGATGTGGCGCTGCAGGTCCAGGCGGATCTGAAGGTCGGCATCCGTCTATTAGGTAAGTGGCGATGGAAAAACACCTGCACGAATCTGGATGTGAAAGGGCGCAAAGCCAAACTCCTATTGGAAGCCCAACAATCCCGCCTGCTGGTATTGCCAGAGCTTGAGGACACGGATGTGGTGATGAAATTATCGGTTTGGAAATGGCAATTGAAATGCAAATTTGGCGTGAGCAGATGGATCAATCGGCAATTGGCCAAACGTGGGCCGTTTAAAATCATCGACTTTGCCGATGTTCACGGCGGTGCACAAATTCTAGGAAAAAGTCCCGCAATAGAAATTCAATCTATCGTCGATAGTCGGGACTATTTGAAAATCAAAGCGGATATCGATTGGAGATAAAGTGAAGAGAGAAACACATCATCCGCGCGAACGAATGATGTGTTGAAGGTTTTAGCGGCGCACTTCGCGGCAAAAAACCGATAACAGCGCGCTGTCGTCCAGATAGTCAATCGCGCCCACATCGACTTTGATAATGTCCAGCCCGGTGCGGTTTTGCAGATCCTGCACCAGCTCCTCATACCGGTCTGGCTTGATCAATTCCACTTTATCGTAGGTGATTTTTTTCTCGACGATGCGCGGAGCCAAAAATCGTGTCTCGCCCACGGCGGCCAGGACAATCACTAACGTCAGGAGCAGCGCCATTTCGACATATGGCAATTTAGCCACCGCGCACATCAACGACACACCGATGGTGATAAACAGATAGGTCATCTCGCGGATAGTGATGGGCTCGGTGCGGTAGCGCAGCATTGCAAATACTGCGAACAGACCGAAGGCAAAACCCATCGATAGTTCGATACCAGATAACAAATAGGTGACGAAAAAGACGCCGTTAGTAAAAAGAAAAAAGCTGAATACTGCGTCGCGGTTTGGCGTAACGCGAAAATAAACTCCGCGCAATAAAATGGTAGCGCCAACCAGCAGAATGGCGTAACGCAGTAAAAAATCGTATGTCAGCATGAAGCGTTCTCAAAAGTGTTGATCGTACAAGTGCGTTTGAGGCGGTGAATAATCGGTTTAAAGCGATTGAATTTAACGCTATCCAGATAACCTGACAGCGCAAGGCCCATGCAATATTTGCTGAAGCCTCCAGGGCGCAGACGCAAATCTTTTGCCACGGCAAAAAAAGGCGAACTGCGATCCACTCGCGCCTGTTTCAACTCCAGGACGGCAAAATCCTTTTGTTGCAGCGGCTCGCGCCACGCAGGCAGCGGCTGGTTCATTAAATTCAGATCAATGGTCAATCGCTCGGCCCTGTGCTCGCTGGCCAAGGCGATGCGATGGTACTGGTTTTCCAGCGCCGGAACCAGACTTGCGATGTTTGGCACTCGGTGTTTCTGTAAAAATTCTGTATGTACGTCAAGACCACTGCCGATTTCTTCGCGCAGTTTTATGCGATTTTTCTCTGTTCGCCCCTTATTGTTTTTGAATTTGACTTCCAAAAAACTGATTTGGCTGTCGATATAATTTCGCACCCGTACTTTAAAGCGGTTTTTCCGCCCAGTGTGATGCATGTTGTAAAACAGATAATCCGGCGTGTCGTAATAGATACTGTGATAGTGAAAACAGCGTTTGTCGTCGATCTCTAATATCGAAAAATGATCCTGCAGGCGCTTTAGCATTTCCGGCAGACATTGCACCGGCACGACAAATTTGGTGTCCACTCGGTTCATCAGAGATGCTTTGTCCAAATCGGCGAGGCCGTGAGAGTCGTAGTCCCACAAAATATTATGAATTGACGAAAATGGCATTGCGTCACCTTTTTAATATTCACTTATGAAAATGCCGGCAAGGTTACAGTGCCGGCAAAAAAGGCCGCCGGAATGGCGGCCAGCGAGATGGAACGATTAATTGGCGGCGTCGAAACTCGGACTGTCCGTCCAACTCCAGCCACCTGTGCCATTCGGTGAGCGTGAGTAGCTAAAATCCTCTTCCGCATCAGCAAAGGTTACTTGGTCGGCGAAGGCTTTTTGTGGCGTCACGAGGTACAAAGTCTCGCCAGATGCACTCAATTTAAAATCCGCATGCAAACCGGGTGAAGCGGCATCATCCGCCCAGACGATCAACGTATCGCCAGCGGCGATGACCGTGCCCGCAGGAAATGCCCAACGCTCCAAATTGGTGTCTTCGTCGGTGAGAAACCACCCGCTCAAATCAACCGGTTGATCTGAATTGTTGTACAGCTCCAACCAATCCGCATATTCACCATTTTCATCGGCAGCAGTGGTTTTGTTGGATGGCATAAATTCATTAATGACCACTGGGCTTGCGGCCTGCTCAGCGGCGAGCACTTGATAAAT
>DJFQ01000214.1:4826-6706 GCA_002432095.1 Marinagarivorans sp. UBA5868
CCCATCAAACCGCTGCCGTAATACAGATTAACGGTGCGGATACCCGTCTCGCCGCCAACCTGCGCACTGATATCAACCGATTGAGTATCCGTAGGTCGCACAGCGGGTCGACCATCAACGGAGTCAACCACCTCGCCAATGGTGATCGCCGGTGCCCGCAAGTCTGCATGGTTTTGCAGGAACTGATGACGAGTGGTGAAGAAGCTTCGCAATGTCTGCACACCCGCCTGTTGTTGCGCATAGGTGTACTGGCGCACGGCGTCCGGTGCCGCAATATAGGTGTCGATCAACTGGGTGTATTGATCAATTTTGGCGTGCGCGACAGTCGGATTAAGTGACTCTTCAAGAATCGTGCGGTAATGCGCAAGATAGCGCTGGCGCAACTCCGGAATATTCAACAACACGTTAATCAAAGGAAAGTTAGTGTCGTTGATTTTATGCAGCGGACCCCAGTTGCTAGCCAGCTGCGCCGACATGGCAGAGTTGCCATCGTATTCCAGCGGCACGATACGACCAGTGGCGATATCGAAATACACGTAGTAATCCATGCCGCCTTTGTTCACATAACTGTCGTCATCCGTAAAAATATTTTCAGTGGCGATAAACCAGAGTGCCGCATCGATATCCATGTACTGACTTAATTCTTCAACCAGATATTCCGGCGAGGCTACACCCATGGTGTGCGCTGCATTTGCCAGATCCTGCCAGGGATTGTCCACGGCGGAATGCTTTAGCGTGTAGGCATTTTCGTAAGCGCTGCCGTTGGCTCCCAGGTCGTTCAGCGTGGAAGTGCCGGCGCCAAAAATGCCGCCAAAACCACCGCCGAAGCCACCGAAGCCGCCACCACCAAATCCGCCGCCACCGCCGGTACCGGCCGGTGCTTCGGCACGCCAGCGTGTCGCGTCCTTATCGAGGAACCATTCTTTAGCGTGATCTTTATTGAGTTTTTGCACATTGGCGTAAACACCAAAATTGCGTCCGTTGATCACCAGATTGACAAAATTGGCTTTCGCCGACGCGATATTTTTACGCGCCAAGTTTGAGTAGAGCACCTCGCGCATGGCGGAGTGATCCTCGTAGCCATTATTGAGTTTCAGCGAGTTATAGCCGTTGATGTCCTGACCGTCGATCTGCCACTCCAGATCGATATCGAATGACTTTTTGTCGTTGGCCATCGAGTAGCTCGTCATGCCGCGGAAACGCACCCCAACTTGCTCAAGGGTTTTGTCTTTGTAACGCAGCGTCGCAGCGATAGGAGTTTTGCTTTGATAGTTCGCCGTCAGCTGATTCCAATAATCCTGCTGAGGGAAATCCAAATAAACGGTCTCGATCACAGTCTCATCGAACAGTTTTGAGGTATAAAAGCCACCGCGCTCCAAAATCTCGGCATCGGCGGTAATACGCATCTCTTCGGGCAGATCGACATTAACGTCCACCCCGACACTGACGCCGGATGAGGAACTGCTGGAACTGCTTGAGGAAGAACTGCTCGAACTTGAAGAGCTGCTTGATGTGGAAGAGCTGCTTGAGTTGGAAGAACTGCTCGAGCTAGACGAACTGGAAGAACTATTGGAACCACTGCTCTGATTACCGCCGCCGCATGCCGCGAGCGTCGTCAGAGAAATGGTCAGTATCACACCTAAAAATCGATTCACGAAAAACCCCCTCCTTACCCGGCCAAAGACAGGCCCGAATACAAAACTTCATTAATATTATTTAATACATCCACCCTATTTGGGATTCTATACCCCAAATACAGCCTTGGTTATGTGAAAAGTAACTTCGCGGTGTCATTTTTTTGTCATAAATCTGAAATATGTGATGAGCTACCACGGCAAGTGCCAACCAGCCGCATGCGCATGAAACGGACAAGGAAATTC
>DJFQ01000214.1:6805-12355 GCA_002432095.1 Marinagarivorans sp. UBA5868
CGATAAAGCAGCGACAGCTCGGTCGCGTCATCCGCCAGTTGGGCGTCCTCGCCATTGGCCAGGCCGTGTAGGACACCAAGTTCCTGTTTAACCAGGGGAATGAGCAGTGATAAATCCGTGAGTGACAATGACATGATATTTCCCTCTTGAGTAAAAATTGGTTATCCGGGGGCGCGCTGGGACATCAGCCGTCCGGCAACGGCCCAATTCTCGCGCTTAACATCTTCAATTACTACGGTAATCACCTCCAGGCTGCAACCGGTGATGCGCGCCGTTTCGCGGCTGAGCACCTCCGCCAGCTCCTGCTTCTGGGATTCGGTGCGACCTTCCAGCATTTCGATACGAAGAATTGGCATGTGTGCTCCTGTGGATGAGGGTANNGACGGTATTCAGCGTTGCCAAAACCTTGGCAGAAACAATGCAATGACCGTGAAGTATTCCAGACGTCCGAGAATCATCGCGCCACTGAGGACCCAGGTCCCTGCATCGCTGACCGAAATAAAATTGCTGCCGACACCGCCAAAACCGGGGCCCAACACATTTAAACATGCTGCGGCGGCGGTCAGCGCCGTCCAGAAATCCAGGCCGGTGGTCATCAACAATAGAGTCACTACAACGCTGCTGAACGCGACGATGGTCATAAAGGCGATAGTTGCGCTGAGAATAGAAGCGCTCACCGACCGCCCCTGGTATTTCACATTGAAAATACCCCGTGGGTGGATCAGGCGTTTCAACTCCAAACCAATCAACTTGACCGACAGAATATTGCGGATGATTTTATTGCCTCCAGCGGTGGAGCCTGCGCAACCACCCAAATAACCAGCCACCACCAGCGCCAAAGCAATCGTCAACGGCCATTCGGTGTAATTGCCGGCACCGTAACCGGTGCTGGTGATAAATGAGATCAAATGAAATGCCGCTTGATTGAGCGCGACCAGCGGATTGTCGTACAACTGGTTGCGCCAAAGCTCCCAGGCAATCAACAGCGACAGCACCAGTACCACCTTCAGAAAGGTGCGGGTTTCTTCATCCCGCCAGAAGAGCATTACGCTTCGCGTCTTTATCACTTTAAAGTGCAGGGCGAAGCTGATCGCACCAAGCAGCATGAATACCTCCGCCACCATCATAATCAACGGGCTGTCGAAATAGCCGAGACTGGCGTCGTAGGTGGACATGCCGCCCGTAGAGACCGTGGTGAATGCGTGGGCAATGGCATCGTAAGCACTCATACCGGCGACAAAATAACCCAATGCACAAGCGGCGGTAATGGCCAGATATACAAACCAAAGGTAGTGCGCAGTACTGGCAATACGCGGGGACAGTTTTTCGTCCTTCACCGGGCCGGGGGTCTCTGCTTTTAATAATTTCATGCCGCCAACATTGAGCATGGGCAAAACCGCGACGACGAAAATCACCACCCCCAAACCGCCCATCCACTGGAGAAACTGGCGGTACATCAAAAAACTGCGCGGCATGTGGTCGAGGCCGGTCAATATTGTCGCGCCGGTAGTGGTGAGACCACTCACCGATTCAAAGACCGCATCGGTCATAGAGACTCCCGTCACCAGCATTATTGGCACGGCGCCGAGGGCTCCCATGATCACCCAAGTAAAGGTGGCGAATAAAAGCGCATCTTTAAAGCCAATTTTGAAAATGGTGGAGGAGCGGGAAATAAGGAAGAAGAAGGTCGCGCAGATCAGCATCACCAAGGCAGGCATAAAAAACTCCACCTCCTCGTGATCATCAAACAGCGTCCAGGACAGCCCGGCAAACACCGCTTGCACCAGTCCCATAAAACCGACGGGAAATGCGAGCAAATAGAGCGTGGCCCGAAGATTGATCACTCAGTGAAACCCCTGCTTTTCATGAGCTGCGCATTATATAGAGATTGCGCCAGCGCGACCGCCGTGAATATTTAACAAAACCACCGCCATTACTTAACAGCCTCACTCTTGGATGACCCGCAGACTGGCGGTCAGGCATTGCCCCGACAATCCATCGATCTGACAGCCCATCGATCTGACNNATCTGACAGCCAATCGACCTGACCGCCAATCGCCTGACAACTAATGATGCGACCTGACAACCAATGATGAGGGACTACGACATGAATATTTTTACCAAACGAGCAGTGAGCGTTGCCGTAATGGCGGTCGCAGGCTCGGCCACAACCCTCGCCGAGGCTGCCACTGTAGGCGCCGATGGCGGAATTACTTTGTATATCGCTTACAGCAATCTGGACGTGGCCGGCGGGGTAAGCTGGAATGACAACATCACTCAAACGAACCCAGTCTCGGGCATAACCTGCATACCCACTAACAACGCCAGGGCCGCATCGGGTGCGCCTAATAGCCCCGGCTCTTGTCCATCTGGCGATACTTGCTTAGGCAGAGAAAAGTTGATCGGCGATCTGGATCTTTTTGCCGAGTACATCTACCAAGCCACTGAAGGCAATCATTATCTTCGCCGGGTGTATTTATCAGACAACGGTCGGGCCTGGAACCAAGCTGACATCCGCTGGAACGTCGGCGGCGGTAGTTCTTCCGCACCCTACGCCTGGAACGTACCGTTTCAAGGCCTCTCCCTCAACAGCTCCAACCGCCGTTGCATTCACGATGTGGCTCATCACGAATTCGGCCACTACATGTATAACCTGCCGGATCTCTATGCCACCAACTCCAGCAACCCAAATTATTACCAGGGTACTTTTGGATCGGGAAATTTCACTGTGACCGTAAATACGGGTGATCCTAATTCGGTGATGTCAGGCAATTTTCCGCATTTTTATGTGGACACAACCAACGCCCAGTTAACGGTTTCCTACAATCCGGGCAGCGGGTTAGTGAGCAATGAAGTGCTGACGCCTGCACTGCTCACCGATGGTGTTGCCAGCAATGACGGCCCCAATCGAGCCCATCATGGTTTTTCCCATCCATTTGCCCAGGATGAGTGGAGCCGCATTCATGAGTCTCACATCGACCTGGCCGGCGTACATACCGAGGGTGTTTTTGAGCTGCCCGATTTTGGCGCCATGCCTGCAGTGGATTACCGTTTCCTCGGCGAAGAGGAACCCTACCCGGGCACTGTGCTGCTGCTCGATCGCTCTGGCAGCATGGGTGTAACCACCAACGGTATTACCGCCGCACAATATGTGCAGGAAGCCGGCATGTACCTCTATCACAGTGCCCTGCCTGGCGATTTTGTCGGCACTCACCTGTACAACGGCGCGGTGGAAGTGTTATTCGATTACGACGAATACGATGCTGCCAACCAATTGCCGTTTGCCAGCTTCCGTAATGCTTCCGGCCTCACCAATATCGCCGCGGCACTGGAAAGCGGTATTGATGCATTAATCGCCGAGCACGGCGAGGCCGGCGTCAATAGTGCGCAGTTGGTGTTGATGTCCGACGGTAAACAAACCACCGGACCCGATTTATGGACGGAGGTCACTCGTGCTACGGACCTGGGGATCAGCATTCACACCTTGAGTTTTGGCGATGCCGACCTGCCCACCATGGAAGCCATCGCGACAACGACGGGCGGCGAAGTCATCACCATGTCGGAAACCTCCGACGGCTCGGAATTAAAGTTGGGCATGAACCGTGAGTTGTCGGAAATCCGCGGCCTCACGCCGCTGCACATCAGCAAGCAGGTGCTCAAACCCAACGGCCAGGATGTCAACGGAAGCTATTTTGAAGGCACGTTTGCTGTACCGGATTTCAGCCGCGCGCTGCAATTTTATTCTTTTCTAGAAAAAGGCAATGCTGCGGATTTCGGTTTGGAGTTAATAGACAGTGCCGGCAACGTGTATCAAGCCAATCCACAAAATGTGGCGGTAAAAGCGCGTTTAAATGGATTGACGGTGCCAAAACCCAAAGCGGGTAAATGGCGCTATCGCATCCATGGTTCCAAACGTTTGAAGGGAAACCTGCCGGAAAACGACGCGTTTGAGCTGATCGCGTATACCCAGAGCCTGGAGCTGCAACCCAGTGTCAGCATTACCAAAGCCGACGCTAAATATGCAGGGCAATTTCTAATCCAGGGTCAATTGTTTCATCGTTATCCACTGATGAATATCAACGCAATCGCGCACATTTATCGCGGCGGCAATAAAATCGCGAGCCTGACTTTGCAGGACGACGGTAAGCCCCATATCGACCGTGTTGCCAATGACGGCACCTATTCGGCGCTACTGGATCCGCGGAAATTACAAATATCGGAAAAGCTACCCAAGTTGCGCGTCGATGTGGAATTCACCACTTCTTCACATTCCGTACCAGCAGCGGCGGTGCATTACGAAGCCGGCAGCGATTACAAAGAAATCGCCGAACACTATTTAAAAATGGCGAAAATTCCGTTCACCGCTTACGCCTCGGATATTATCTCCTTCCGCGACCGCAGCAAATACGATCCGCAAATAATTCCGGTGGAACCACGCACGGTAATCAAAGTGCCACCAGGTAGCCGCGGCACGATAAAAGTCATGGTCAATAATCTTTATTTGGATAAAGGGTCATTGCGGGCAAGTTTGGGAAGCGGTGTAAAAATCGTCGAGTTAAATGTTGAACGCGACACACAAGCTGTGCGCAGCCTCGTTACCATCAATTATGTGGTCGCCAAGGATGCCAAGTACGGTGCACGTGATTTGTCGTTGCAAACCAATGCGGGTGCAATTGTTTCCAGAAAAATTCTGGAAGTGGGCAGAGACAAAATCCTGCAGGATTGGGGAATTATCCAACAGCCGCCCATTGCGCAACCCGACAAGCCTTTACTCGATCCCATCCTGACTTTTGATCAGGGCACGGCGAAGCTAACCCGTCAGTAACTTCCCCAAGACAGGCGAAGGCCTGTGAACATTTGCCCCTGCACTGCGGGGGCTTTTTTTGCCAGCTTTTTTTGCCAACTCACTGTTCGTCTATTCGTTCATGGGGGATTTATTTAATGGGGGTGCTGCGGCCGATCGCCCGCTTCACGATGCAACAGCGCGTGTTCTAACACATCGTCCACCGTGTCCACGGGAATGATCGTCAACCCGCTTTTCACCTGCTCGGCAAGCTCTGGAATATCCTTTTCGTTCTGTCGCGGAATCAGCACGGTTTTAATACCGGCGTTTAAGGCGGCCAGGGTTTTTTCCTTTAATCCGCCAATCGGCAACACCAATCCACGCAAGGTGATTTCGCCCGTCATACCCACCTCGTGATTAACCGGGCGGTCAGCGAATAAAGAGGCAAGCGCCGTAAACATGGCCACACCCGCCGATGGACCGTCTTTGGGGATCGCCCCCGCCGGCACGTGCACGTGCAAATCATATCTGCCGAAGTCTTCAGGACTGATACCCAATTTGTCCGCACGACTGCGCACCAGACTCTCCGCCGCTTTTACGGATTCCTTCATCACATCACCCAATTGTCCGGTGAGCGTAAAACTGCCTTTGCCTGGATAGCGGATCGCCTCGATGTGCAGCACTTCGCCACCAACCGGCGTGTAAGCCAAACCGTTGACGACGCCGGGCGCGCTCTGGTGAATTTTTTTCTCGCTTTGAAAACGCAC
>DJFQ01000214.1:12407-12531 GCA_002432095.1 Marinagarivorans sp. UBA5868
CCCGCTTCTCGTGTGTAGCCATCAATTACCAACTGCAATGCCTCCGGCGCCCAGATACATTGCGCAGCGGTCACACCATTCTCCTCCAATTGCCGTGGAATCAAATAACGCTCGGCAATATTGC
>DJFQ01000016.1 GCA_002432095.1 Marinagarivorans sp. UBA5868
GCTGGCTTCGGTGATCTGGGTGATCAAATGGAATTTGGCGGTTTTGCCTTGGTAGCTTTTGCCCCAGGTTATTTGGGCAGATTCACCTCGATCATTAGTCGCCGAGACGGGATAGGAGTGAACGGTAGAGGAGATACTGTATACAGAGTTGGTTACCAAGTCCTGATACGTCAGTTGGATATAGGCACCTTCGTTGTTGGTGATTCTGTCCAAGCGGTTCTGGCTATCGTAGGTCAGCATCAGAACATCTTGAAGAGAGCGCTCCAGTTTTATCAGGCGGCCATTTTCATCAAATTTTCTGACTTCGCGACTCTGGCGGTTGGTGAGCTTGTAGCCAGCAAACGCTTCCTCGCCTGAGGCCAATGCCTCCAGCACAAGAGCAGGATAAGTCGCGCTGCCCAGCCCATTGAAAATAACTTCTTCACCCTTCGCCGGTTGATATAGGTATTGGTTTCCCTGAGCCAGCAACGCTTCGTCAAAGTTATGGCGCCAATACTGGTCGACACTGCCGTAATGCTGGGATGACCGGTAGACAGTGCTGCCTGTGGGAACTCCGCGATTGGTAAATGATGATTGGTATTCCGCAGCAGTCATTGGCGGCTTGGTGGCTGCCAGATAGCGATCACCAGTGACAACAGCAACTTTGGAAGCTACCGGAGATTTTTCTTGATTGCGGTGATTGTTGAAGTAGTAGGTCAGAGAAAATGGATAGCGTATGCCGGTGCTTAATAGTGCCTCAGCGCGGTATTTTCGGCCCTCGATAAAGTCGATGGGGGATTTGCCTTGGGTTTTGCAGTTTTGTTCTTGTGGTGGGGGGATGCAGCGTTCGGCAATCGGGTCCCAGGTTTCGCCGGTGGTGCAGTAGGCTTCGCATTGTGCAGCATCGGCGCCTAGTTGAAATGGCGCGCTGCAGAATACCCTGTGGTAATTGTAGTAATAACGCGATAAGAAAAAAGGTCTTACCCCGTTATAGTCCTCCTTAATCCATCCAGATTGAACAAAAATGCCATCCGGAATGCCAGGGTTTCCGCTTGAAGAAGCACTTTCTATGCACCAATGCTCCCCCGGATTCGGTGTCGGGTACGGTGGAAATGTAGTGGGGCTGTTCATCACCGCGTAGCAAGCCGCTAGCGCTTCATCAAAAGTGGCGTAAAATTCGAAACGCTGATAATGACTGGACGAACCGGAAACTTGCTCGATATAAGAATGCCCAGACGGGGCATATATAAACAAAGGCGCAAGAAAAATCTGTCTTAATAATGAGACGTTCTTGAAGTACGCTCGGAAAACAGAGATGCAATTGAGATCTGCGAAGATTGCCCATAGCTTTAAACAAGCTTTAGAGATATCAATCATAATTAATCGACTCGCTATATATCCAATATATTTAGGACCGGCGATCATAGTTCACCAGCTGCAAGCATTAGAATCGCCGTTCGGATAGCAAATCAAGCGACCGTGACATCCTGATAACTGTAGGAGCCCAGACTCAACAACTTCTTCGTTTCATTCCGGCACCGCCTTTGCCATTTCGTAACTCTTTTCTCCGGCAATGTCTTTCAAGATAAGCTCGGCTCTCAGCGCCTCTTCACAAGACTCACTCAAGCTAATCCAGCGACCATGAAGGATAAAAGCAGAATTACTCGATGCAATAGCACAACCATAATGTGGGAGTCCTCATCAATACTGCATGCGATCAGCAAACGTCTTGCTTTTTCATGCTCGTCGTTCGCATCTGCACCCTCATCCTGAGGCTCATTTTTGAGCTGCGCAAAAAGCTATAGACATCAAAAAGTATCATCCACTTAATAAAAAACCTTCATATAACGTGAACCTAGCAAACCGAGAGTTCCAAACTGTGGTGCAACCTGGCTGCAAAAATTCTAACTAGATATTGCTACGACCAAGTAATTAATTCTTGTTAGGAATGCACTATTCTGACTTAAGAATAGTGCACCTAAATCAGAATCCCGACCAGCATCCGCTGCGGTGAAAATAGGCCCGCGCCTCATCGCCTTCAAGGACGCCATGTTGAACGGCGCCGGTAAATAAATAAGTAGATAATATGACCAGTACGATCTTGGCAATGCGCCGCCCTTCTCTCGGGAATTTTTCTGGGAAAAAGCCGAAATACAAGACTAGGGCAACATGCAGGATTTGCGCGATTATCCCTACGGACGTCAAAAATATATTTACATCCGGGCTGTATTCGGTTCTTTCACTCCAAAAACAAGCGTCCCAGCGATAAAAGTTTGCACCCATCACTATTGCGTAAATAACAGCTAGGACTTTTCCAGTGATATTTAGCTTTCGCATGCGCACTCGATAGGCTTCGCATCGAACACTGCAGATGTTCCAGATATCACGGTGCCAGATAACTTGTCGGTTGTTCCACCCCACCCTCTTCCGTCTGCAATCGCGCCACCCAGGGCCATCTTAGTGAACGGCGAATAACCTAATCCACTCCCACCAACCAACCCTAACACCTGGAAAGCACCGTTGAATACGTACGGATCTATCGATGACAAACCGTCATCAAACTCTATCTCTGCAGCCGCAAAATTTGCATTCCTATGCCAGCTAAAACCAAACGACACCTGACCGCCAGAGGCGCGCACGGTAACTTCCCACTTCACTCCACGGAGACAGTCGCTAACCAGCCTAAACTCGCCCATCATCAACCCAAAGTTTGACAAGGGCATCCTCTTACCCCCAATTCCCACTTCTCCTAGCGTATAAGATCCTTTCCAAATGACCAGACCGGTCGGATCGGTGTATGAAAAAGGATTATTTAAAACGTAGGCATAAGTATTAACTCCACCCTCAAGCCCAATCGGATCGGACTGGATATACCGCCCAATCTCCGGATCGTAGTCTCTAAAGTAGTTGTAATGCAGCCCCGATTCCTCATCGTAATATTGCCCCGGAAAGCGACTGTACACCTCCTGATTTCCGGTAACGGCTGCCTCACCAAAGGGCTTGTAGTCCGCACTCCATACCACTTGCTGGTTCTGATTTGTTAGCTTTTGAGGGGTACCAAGATGATCATGGTGGACGTAGTACAGGGTGCTCTCTTGTGCGTTGTACATGCCCACCAATTTGCCGTTGAGATAGAGGTATTGTCGCAGCGGGTTGTTTTGGCCATCGGTCACTTGCAGCAGTTCTCCGCCGGTGCCATAGCCGTAGCGTTCGGTGACAATTCCGCCGATGGCTTTTGCCATACGTTGGCCCAGCGGGCTGTAGTGGTATTCTGCAGTGGACTGCCCTTGTTTGGCTGCACTGGCCCGGCGGTTGGCGTGGTTGTAGGTGGAATCGGTGATCACCCAGGTCCAGCTGCCGGTCACGGGGTGGGTTTCTTGCTCTAGAGCCGGATTGCCCACTTCATCGTATTCATAGGTGCGGATTTCGTCGTAATCACCGGCAGCCAACGTTCGAATCAGATAAGAGAGCTGATTCGTGCCACTGTAGTAACCATAATGCTCTGTGGCCTGCAGGTTGGGTGTGTTCAACGTGCGTTTCAAGCGATTGCCAACTGGGTCGTATTCGTAGCCTATTTCACCGTAAATACCCTGGGCGTTGGTCAGGCGGGAGGCTTTGTCGTAGGTGAAGCTTTGGCTGCGGTTGAGGTCCAGGCTATTTTGGATGGCGACAATATTGTCCGCCGGATTGATGTTATAGGCGTAGTCCAGCACAGGATTGATGCCGCCCACTTGGATGCGGTCGATCTGATAATCCTGGCTGTATTCCAGCGTGTGCGTCAGGCCGTTGCCGTAGGTGTAGGATTTTTCCGGGCCGAAGGGCAAGTAAGTGACTTGCTCCACTACCGTCTGCCAGGTGGCGGTGTTGTTGGGGCGGAATTTTATGCTGGCAATACGTCCGTTGTTGTCCCGCTGGTACTGCACTTCCGAGCCATTCCACTGGCTTTGCTCAATGAGATCGCCATGGTTGTCGTACTCATAAAATGTCCCAAAGTAGGCGCCATCATTTATCCCAAAGGTGAATTTCAATTCATTAAATTCGGTATAGGCGAAGACTTGGGTAAAGCCATCTGCCCGTTGAATGTTTTGCAGCTGATGCGGTAGGCAGTTAGTGGTGCAATAGGTATAGGTAACATTCTCGTCGGGACTGCCGGGGTAGAGAATGTGCGTCAGACGGTTGAGGGCGTCGTATTGATAGTCCGTGACCACGCCGCGGGCATCGGTTTGCCGAGTGCGGTTACCGGCGCTGTCGTATTCGTAAGTGGTGATGCCCGTATCGGGGCTATCTAAAGACAAGAGGTTACCGAGGCCGTCGTAGGTGTAGGTGGTGGTATTGCCGTTGGCATCGGTGACGGAGCGGATATTGCCCGATGCGTCGTATTCAAAATGCGTTTGGGCTTGCAAGGGATCTATGTGGGTTTTGAGGCGATTGAGAGCATCGTACTGCTGGACGTGTGTATCGGATAACGCATTGGTGGTCTGCACCGGATTGTCATTGGCATCGTAGTCGATGTGGGTGTTCTGGCCGTTGTTGCCTAACACATTCATCAGGCGACTGAGTTCGTCGTAGGCTTTTTCCACGGAATAGGCGATGGTACCGTCGCTACTGAGCATACGCTCATGGGTGCGATTACCGGCCGCATCGAGATCGTATTCAATGCGCTCGCCGGCTTGGTTCTCAATGGCGGTTAAATGATTGGCACCGTTGTATTCGAAGTGCAGCTCTGAGCCATTGGGCAGGGTAATTTGTTTCACTTCACCGTCGGCATAGTAGTCATACAGTGTGACTCGGTCTTTGGTAACGTCACCATCGCGGTCTTGCACCGTCACTTTGGTCAGCCAGCCGCGAGGATGGTATTCAAAAGCAGTGGTCAGGCCGCTGGCATCGGTAACCGATAGCGCCCGACCAGCCGCATCGTAGCTGTTGTAGGTGGTGACATAGCCTAAGGG
>DJFQ01000228.1 GCA_002432095.1 Marinagarivorans sp. UBA5868
GACTGGTCCTACTGGCCGGAAGACGCCTGGGGCAGTCACGATTTCGATTCAAAGCATTTCCCCGATCCTCAAGCGCTGGTGGATCAAGTACACAACATGAATGCCAACATTATGATCTCCGTGTGGCCAAAATTTTACCCCACTACTGCGCATTATCAGGAACTCAATGCAAAAGGTTATATGTTCAATAAAAATATTGAGCAGAACAACCTGGACTGGATAGGTCCTGGTTATCTCAACTCTTTCTACGACGCTTTCGCACCTGAGGCACGGGAGATCTTTTGGCGGCAGCTCGACAAAAAAATCAACGCCTACGGTTTTGATGCCTGGTGGTTGGATGCAGTTGAGCCGGATATTCATTCCAATCTCAGCTTCACCCATCGCAAAGATTTAATTACGCCCAATGCGCTTGGTACCGGGGCGGAATATTTTAATGCTTATGCCTTGCTCCACGCAGAAACTGTTTATTTGCGCGATCGCCAATCCGAGCCGGACAAGCGCGTTTTTATTCTGACGCGTTCTGGCTTTGGCGGAATTCAGCGTACCGCTTCCGCTATTTGGAGTGGGGATATCGTCTCGCGCTGGGCCGATTTAAAAGATCAAATTGCCGCAGGTATTGGCGTTGGTTTGGCGGGTGTACCCAACTGGACCTTTGACATTGGTGGGTTTACACCGGAAGACCGGTTTCGTAAGAGCAAAAAAGGATTTGTGGGACCGGTAAGCGATATGGATTCTGAACAAGTGGAGGAGTGGCAGGAGCTGAATACGCGCTGGTATCAGTTTGGCGCCTTTGTTCCGCTCTACCGCGCCCACGGCCAAAATCCCTATCGGGAAATCTACAATATCGCCGACGCGAATAGCAAAGCCTATGAAAGCATGGTTTGGTATACCCGCTTACGCTATCGGTTAATGCCTTATATTTATTCCGAAGCCGGCGATATGTACCACAACGACGATACGTTGATGCGTGGTTTGGTGATGGATTTTGGCAGCGATCCAGCGGTGTCTGACATTAATGATCAATATATGTTTGGCCCCGCATTTTTGATCAATCCGATTTATGAATTCAAGGCGCGCAATCGCGAGGTGTATCTACCGAAGGGAGCTGATTGGTACAACTTTTATTCCGGCGAGAAATTGCATGGTGGCCAGCGTATTGTGGCGGATGCACCTTATGAGAAAATGCCCATTTATGTGAAAGCCGGTTCCATTGTGCCGACGGGGCCAGATATTCAACATGTCCACGAAAAACCAGCGGATCCTCTTACGTTAAATGTTTATACGGGGGCGGACGGGGTTTATGAGCTATATGAGGACGATGGCAAAACCTATGAATATGAAAATGGGGCTTTTGCACGTATTCCGTTAGCTTACGACGAATCGAGCGGAACCCTTACCATCGGTGACCGAAAGGGAAGCTTTACGGGAATGTTGAAAGAGCGGCAAATTCATGTTCGCTGGATCAGCGGACCGCGCAAAGACGCGGCGGATTTCACTGTAAAGCCGGATGCAGCGGTTAGGTATGTTGGTAAATCTCTAAGCGTGCAGCGCGGCAATCGGTAGGGATGTGTGGCAGTTATCCGTTAACTAAAGCGATAACCAAAGCCATACACGGCTTTAATATATTGGTTTTCGGGATGAATGTTGATTTTACGGCGGAGATTTTTGATATGGAAATCAATGGAACGTATGCAGGACTCCGAGTATTCCATGTGACTGCCCTCCAGTAATTCCTCGCGGGAAAAGGCCCGCGAGGGATTTGTTAAAAACATTTCCAATAAGCCAAATTCAATTTGCGTTAGCGTCATTACCTCGTTATCCAGCTTTACTACACGCTCATCGAGATTCATTTGAATTTTGCCGTAGTTCAATGTGCGTTGTGTAGAAGCGGTGCGCCGCAGTACCGCTTTTATTCGCGCCATGAGCTCTCGCGGGTTAAAAGGTTTGCAAATATAGTCGTCTGCGCCTTTGGCGAACCCTTCCAGGCGATGCATGTCCTCGGCGAGCGCTGTCACCATAATGATAGGCACGTCGGAAATCGCGCGTATTTTTTCACACACGGCAGCGCCGTCCATTTTTGGCAGCATCATGTCTAGAATCACCAAGTCCGGGCGGCAGCTTTCGAATAACAACAGAGCTTCCGGCCCGGTGGTGGCCACCTTGTAGGCAAAGGATTCGTGTGTCAAATATTTGCACACCATATCGGCGATTCGTTTGTCATCCTCCACCACCATGACCGTTCTATTCATGATGCGTATCCTTATTTTGCGGTAACGAGATTTCAATCCGCAGTCCACCGCGACTGCCATGTTTGGCTGTGATGGTACCCTTGTGGGCAATAATGATTTCTTTGCAGATGGCCAGTCCCAGCCCTGCACCCCCCAAGTGATCACCATCGACGGTTTTAACCCGATAAAGGCGGTCAAAAAGTCGCGGTAATGAATCGCCGGGAACGCCAGGGCCAGAGTCTTCCAGGGCCACTAATATCTGCCCGTCTAGGAGTTCCTCGGTAATCCAGAGATTTCCAGGAGTGCTGCTGTACCTCAAACAATTTTCCAGCAAATTAACAAATACCTGAGCAAGTCGGTCGGCATCGGCAAATACGTAAATAGGTGACGGCGGATAATTCTGATTTATCAGAATTTGTTTGGCGGCAAAGCGCGGCAGGTAGCCGTTGACTTGTTGTTTGACCAAATCATCCAGCGGTATTGTGGTGCAGCGGAGTTGGATGCCCATTTCCTCAATCTGGCACAGCTGATACAGATCATCGGCAATACGCTTAATTCGCAATGCTTCTTTCTGCAATAATTCTGCGGTGTTTTCATCGCACTTCGAGAGATCGTCGCAGATTGCGAATACCTCGCCCACCAGCACCGTCAAAGGGGCTTTTAATTCGTGGGAAACGTCCATCAGCCACTGCTTCTGCCGATGCTGATAAATATCCAACTCCTGGGAAATGGAATTAAAACCTTCCGCCAATTGCTGAAGTTCGTCGCCGGTGCGGACATCAACAACTCCGGTAAAATCCCGTTTGGCAATTTGTTTTGCCTTTTGCGTCAGACGTTTGATCGGGGCGGTGATATGGCGGGACAAAAAGAAGGTGAGGCAAATGGCAAATAATCCACCAATCACTGCGGACCAGTAGACGATTTTCAGTTGCTGATCAAAAAAATATTGCGCCAGGGGCAGCATATCCACATCGATGCTGCCTATCCTAAGCCAAGCCACCGTCTCGCCTTCGACCTTAATACGCTGATAAGTCGCCTCCCGATTGAATATCTCTGGCTGGATCAGCGGTTGTTTCTGTACATCCAATAGTGACAGCCTTTGAAAAAAAGTACCGAACGGAAATTCCCACTTGGGCATCTCCTCAAATCCCGATGGTGGTGGAGGAAGAGCTTCGCCCCGGTCTTCGGCGACCTCTGCCATAAGGCGAAAAAATACCGCAAAAAAATTGCGGTCAACGGTGGCGTTCCAATATGCGGGGTCGTCGATAAAAGCGTTCCATGATTGATGTTTTTCATAGTGCTCGCCGAGGTTCGAAGCGAGGTTTTTTATCACTTCTCGATCAATTCCGTTTAGCGCATCGCTGTACATGCTTTTGCTGGAAAAATAACTCAAGCAAATAAATGCTGAAGTCAAGATGACAATAATGCCGGTGTTAATCAAGACAAGTTTGTGAGCCAGTTTTAAGCGCATTCGGGTATCCCAGGTGCTTGGCGATGCGGGGATTTTACACTTCCGCAAATTCCCATGGGCGCGACCAGACGGAGACACCGAGCGATTGTGTTCGGTGTCTCATTTCGCCGTCGACATAGGTGCACCTTCGCCGATCTCACAGGTTTCTCACATTTCCCCGATATAGTCTGCGCCGGGATTCATATAACCCAACAAAA
>DJFQ01000013.1:0-19418 GCA_002432095.1 Marinagarivorans sp. UBA5868
CGACTCACTGCATTAGTGCAACTCCCTGCCATTAGTACGACTCACTGCCATTAGTGCAACTCGGCACATTGGCGCAACCACCTCAACCATAACCCGGCTTTCTCCGACAAATTGCCGTTCCACTGCTATAACTAAACAAAGGCAATAACCCCTGGCTTTATGCTGTAGCAGGTCTGAACATCTCTGAATGTTCCAAGCGGATGATTATGTTTCTAACCACCGGCCGATTTTTGCAGGCTCAGTTTCGCCTTCGCCAAGTTTGCGTTGCCGTATGCTTTTTGTGCGGCTTTATGCCTTTGTGGTTGGCCTCGCAAGAAGGGGCCGCGCAAGACGGGACGGCGCAGCGGCCGGATGTGCGACTGGTGATCGATGTGTCCGGCAGCATGAAGCGCAACGATCCCAACAACCTGCGCCAACCAGCGGTGGATCTGCTGGTGCGACTGGTGCCCGACGGCGGTAAGGCGGGAGTTTGGACGTTCGGCAAATACGTCAACATGCTGGTGCCCCATCAGGTGGTAGATGCCCCCTGGCGAGAGGCCGCCAGCCGCAAATCCGCGGAAATTAATTCGGTCGGCTTATTTACCAATATCGGCGGTGCGCTGGAGACGGCGGCCCACGACATGGCGGCGGGTGATCCGGGCTATGCCACAAGTGTTATTTTGCTCACCGACGGCATGGTGGATATTTCCAAATCCTCTGCGGAAAACGAGGCCGAGTGGCGCCGCGTGGTGGATCAGGTATTTCCGGCATTGAAGCAGGCCGGTTACAAAGTTCACGCCGTCGCGCTGTCGGAAGAGGCGGACCGCAATCTCATGGAGAAACTGGCGATCACCACCGGCGGCACTTTCGCCGTGGCAAAAACCGCCGACGACCTGATGAAAATTTTCCTTCAGGCCTTCGACCTCGCCGTGCCCAGCCAAAAAGTTGCACTGGTCAACAACCGCTTTCTCGTGGATTCCAGTGTCGACGAATTCACCGCGCTAATTTTTCGTCAGGATCACAGCGAGCAAACCCGTTTGATCGGCCCGGACGAAGTGGTGATTCAGGCGGACAAATTGCCGGAAGACGTGCGCTGGCTACGCACCGAAGAATACGACTTGATTACTGTGCAGCAGCCCTATGAAGGAGAGTGGCAGATCGTTGCCGCTATTGAGCCGGAAAGCCGTGTAACCGTGGTCAGCAACCTCGCGCTGCGGGTGAAGGAACTGCCCAGCAACCTGTTTCGCGGCAATGCCGAGCAGCTCAGTTTTGTGTTGCAGGGTGACGGCAAGCCCATTGCCGACCGCACCTTTCTTAATCTGCTGGAAAGCCGGGTAAGCCTCTCCTTTGGGCAAACCCTCGAAACCATCGCGCCCGATCATTGGTCGGCAACTGTGCCCGGCAGTGCAGCATCCGCCACCGGGGTTTATGAGGTGACGTTGCCTATGTTCGAAAAAATGGGCATCTATGACCTGCGGCTCACCGTCGACGGCAAAACCTTTTCCCGCCAATACTCTCACCGGATCACCGTGCGCGAACCCTTCAGCGCCAGTTTGGAGCAGGTGGCAGACGATGACGGTGTGATGCGTCATATGCTCACCGTGCGCTCCCACAGCGAATTGATCGATCCTCAGCAGACGCAAATTGCCGTTACGGTGGTCAACCCGGTGCGACGGCGGTTGGTCAAACCTTTGGTGCCTACTCTGCAGGATCAATGGCAAACGCCGATTCCCTTTGATCTGCCGGGACGCTATCAACTGACAGTCCAAGTCACGGGCACCGATAAGCGCAAAGAACCCTTCGACTACGCGTTGACGCCCCTGGAGCATGAACAAGCGGAAGACACGACGTTTGCGCCAGCAGAACCGCCGCCCCCCGAACCGGAACCGCCCGCGCCGCCGGCAGAAGCGGAACCTGCGCCTGCAGAACCCGAGCAACCCGCGCCCCTGGAGGAGGCTGTCGAGGAAGTGCCTGTCGACGACGACAGCGCTTTGCCAGCCTGGTTGTTCTATCTGATATTGGGTATTGGCAATCTGGCCATTCTGGGCGGCGGATACTGGTTGTTTCGCAAGTTGATGACGGACGACAACGATGAAGTGGCGGAGGTGGTTGAAGAACTCGAGTCGCCTGCCGCGCCCGCGCCAAAATCTTTTGAAAGCGACCTTATGACCATGGACGCCGGGTCCGACGATGAGCCGGAACCACCGATGGAGGATTTAGCGGACGAAGCGCCGGATGACGCAGACGATGTGATCCCGGATTTGGATGAGGTGGTTGCCGAGGATGAAATCGCCAACATGCAGCGGGATTTGGTGGAGCAGGTGATGGCGGATGCCACCGACGATTCCAAAGAAGACTTTGCTGCAGAGATACGCCGCGCTCAGGGACTTGATATGGATGAGAGCGAGCTGGATGAGGCGATTACGACCTTGATTGATGAACTGGATGGCGAGCCCCGCCCGGCGGCCAGTGACGATCTGGATGACTTCGATCTGGATATGGATGACGACGACCGGCGCTGAGATGCGTTGTCAATCCAAATGATTGCGGATCGAGTCGCGGGTTCGCTCCAGGCGTAGAGTGATGCGCTTTAACAGGTTCTGACGGATCCGCGCTTCCAGGTAATCCATCGCGTCTGCATATGCGAGATAGCGATAATCCTGATGGCGCTCCGGGTCCACCGGGAACTGCTGCTGAACTTCTTCCAGCCCTATATTTCGATAAACCACCACGCGCACGCCTTCAGCACCGAAAGGAATGGGGGCTTGAGGGTCCCATTGGTGGTTTTTCGGGCCGATGACTCTATAGGCCATGGCCTGGGGGCCAAAATCCGCGTAGTCAAAAACCAGGGTGGAGCGGCTGATCCGCGAGGCGCAGCTTGCGAGCGTCAGACACAGGGTTAGCAGCAGGCACAGGTTTAGCANNTGTCATCCCGCTTGCCGGCCTCCCATCGCCACCGTCGCGGGCGCGGCGAGTTTAACAAAAAATGCCGCCGCGCCTGCGCCGATTTCGCCGGTCAGTGCAGCAAGACGAAGTAGATCACGGCGCCCAAAATCAGCCGATAAATCACGTAGGGCATCATGCCGAAACGGTTGAGCCATTGGAGAAAGAAGTGAATGGCGATGATCGCCGTGATAAACGCCGTCACTCCGCCAAGTAGAAAATGGGTCCACTCCACCACCAGCTCACTCTGGGCCAGTTCGATAATTTTGAGGGACGCAGCCAGGGCAGTGATGGGAATGGCCAGCAAAAAAGAAAATCGCGCTGCTGCTTCCCTGGTCAGTCCGAGCAGCAAGCCAGCGGTAATGGTGATCCCCGACCGGGACGTGCCAGGAATCAGAGAAATCGCTTGCGCCAGGCCGATAAACGCCACGTCCCCCCAAGTCAACCGGTTGAGATCGCGCTCGGCGCGATTGCTGGCGTCGGCAATGCCCAGCAGCAGACCGAACACCAAGGTAGTGATCACAATGACGGACACGGAGCGCAGGCTAGTTTCAATCAGATCCATTAACGCCAAACCGGCAAGCCCGGTGGGAATGGTGCCCAGCACCACCGCCCAAGCAAGCCGACTCTGGCCCACTTGCTGGCGTTTGACCACTGACATGATGCCGTCGCGAGTAATGGCGAGAAGATCCTTGCGGAAATACAGCACCACGGCCAACAAGGTGCCCACATGAACCGCCAGATCAAATGCCACCCCCTGGTCCTGCCAGCCGGTGACGACCGGCACCAGAATCAGGTGCGCGGAGCTGGATATGGGGAGAAATTCGGTAATGCCCTGGAGAATGCCCAGGATGAGCGTCTGCAAAATCGTCATGAGAGATTACATCGATAGGTCAGCGGGACGGCTGATGCTGGTTGAGTCCAATGCGGCAACCCGCCGCAACCAGGGCGGTGTGAATGTGTAAAATGCCGGCGCCGCCGGGCCGCTGGCGGCGCCGAGTTTAAAAGAACCGCCATCACCCGTACAAGGAGAGGATTCTGCTTACCGCTTTTCATCATCTTCGCCAAAGCTGTTTGGCGACCTCCACCCGGCCCTTTCTCGCTCGCGGCAAGTCCGTGCGCCGTTGCAGAACCTGCCTATTGGCCGAGACCGTTTGCATTTGCCCTTGGGCGGTTCCCCGCCAGAGTGATGTGGATTTTGTTTTGCTGTTGCATCGGGACGAAGTGTTCAAACCCACCAATACAGGGCGTCTAATCGCCGATATTCTTCCGGCCAATACCACCGCCTTCGAATGGTCCCGCACCGAACCGCCGGCAGATCTGCTCGCGCTTCTGCAGGATCCGGCTCGTTATCCGGTGATCGTATTTCCGGCGGAAGAGGGCGGCGAGCGCGAAGTTCACACGAACGTGCCGGATTTAAAAGGCAAGCGATTGACCCTGATTTTATTGGACGGCACCTGGCGCCAGGCCAGCCGCATGTTCCGCTCCAGCACCTGGCTTTCGGGCCTACCCGCGTTAACATTCAGCGAGCCGCAACTCGGGCGCTACGCCGTTCGGCAAAAAATTCGCGACGGCCAACTCGCCACTGCGGAGGCTGCGGCAGAGCTGCTGCGCTTGTGCGGCGAAGAGGAAAATGGCCAAGTGTTGGAGGATTATTTCGTGGTGTTCAACCAGCATTACCTTTCCACCCGCACCGGCCGACCGGTTGCGCAGCTGACCGCGCATCAGCGTCTTGCGGATTTGCGGCAGGCTTTGGGTGGCTGAGCGTTTGTTCGCCGGTAAGGTCGTAAGCTCTTAAGGTCGTAAGCTCTAACGGATTCTGCTAATTCACGGGGGGAAAGTATGAAAGCATTGGAATTGAAAATTCCACCGCTGGTTCTGGTGTTGATAATCGGTGGTTTGATGGGCTTGCTGGCGTCCGTCAGCCGAGAATTTTTGCTGCCCCTCGCGATTCGCTGGTGGGGCATGCTGATGCTCGTGATACCCGGACTTATCCTGATTCTTGCTGGTGCATGGCACTTCCGCCGCCGCGGTACCACTCTTAACCCCCTGCACCCAGAAACTGCTTCCGCCCTGGTGACCAGCGGCGTCTACCGCATCAGCCGCAACCCCATGTATGCGGGATTCTTGCTGGGCCTCTGTGGCTGGGCCTGCTATCTCGCTAACCGATATGCCTTAGCCGGCCCAGTCATTTTTGTGCTCTACATGAATTATTTCCAGATTCGCCCGGAAGAGCGGGCGCTGGAACGGCTTTTCGGCCAGGAGTACGACGCCTATCGCCGTCTGGTGCGGCGCTGGCTGTAGTTAAGTGATGGTTGTAGTTAAGCGATGGCTGTCGTTAAGCGATGGTTGTGCTCGCGGGGCATCAAGCATCCGCAGCCGTCATCGCCGCCAGCTCGCCGCTGCGGGCCTCGATATCCAAACCCGTCGTGCATTTAAGCAACTCACTGATTTGATGAGGCTCGCTCGCGCCCCAGTGATAGCGCAATAACGCATCCTCCAGTTGATTGATGTAGGCGGCAATGTCATTGAGCTGGTTTGCGTTCAGCGCGATTTTCGGCGCGCGGTCCATGTGAATAGTGTCAATCACCCGCAAGCGTAACCCAGGGTCGCAGGCGTCGAGATTGAGAATGCCAAAATCGGAGCTGGCTTGAGAATTATCCATAGGTGAATCCGTGGTCGATAGTTTAGCTGTTGATGAAGATGACGAAGCTTAACCCGACAGCGAAGCAGGCGCAGCAGTTGTCGCAGATTTGTTAGTCGAGCACTCTAATGTCCCGCCTGGCTGAATCCTATGCCGGCTTCAGCATCCAATACTGAATAATCCCTGCAACCGCCGTTGAGGACAGCCGTATGAAACTTAAAAATCCAGAGCTTCTGCAGCAGGCAAATTATTGGGACGGCTTGTGGCGCCAGTCCGCTACCGGTGAGTTTATTGAAGTGGCCAACCCTTCCACTCGGATGGTGATCGGCAAGGTGCCGCGGGTAAGTCGCGCCGAAGTAGCATCGGCCATCACCGCTGCTGAGCAGGCATTCATCTCCTGGCGACAACAGACCGCGCAAAAACGCGGGCAGATATTGCGCGGGTGGAGCGAATTATTGTTGCAACATCAGGAAGATCTGGCGGAAATCATGACGTCTGAGCAAGGCAAACCTTTGGCGGAGGCCAAAGGCGAAGTTCGTTACGCGGCGTCATATCTGCAGTGGTTTAGCGAGGAGGCGGTGCGCAATTATGGCGATATTATTCCCGCACAAAAACCGGGGCAAAAAATCCTGGTGCAAAAGCAACCGATCGGCGTTTGCGCCTGTATTACCCCCTGGAATTTTCCCATTGCAATGCTCGCACGCAAAGTCGCCGCCGCCCTAGCGGCTGGCTGCACGGTGGTGGCGAAGCCCGCGGAATTAACCCCATTCTCGGCACTCGCTTTGGCACTGCTCGGTGAGCGCGCCGGCGTTCCCGCCGGTGTGTTTAATGTGATAACCGGTGACTCCGCTGCCATAGGCGATGAATTTACCGAGAATCCCATCGTCAGAAAAATCAGCTTTACCGGCTCCACTCGCGTCGGCAAGTTATTGCAACAAAAAAGCGCCACCAATCTCACGAAATTATCATTGGAGTTGGGTGGTAATGCGCCTTTAATTATTTTTGACGATGCCGATCTGGATCTCGCTGTGAAAGGCGCCATCGCTGCGAAATTCCGCAATGCTGGACAAACCTGCGTCTGTGTAAATCGCCTGTTGGTGCAGCGCACGGTTTACGAACAAGTAATGCAAAAATTAGATGGGGCAGTTGCAGAATTAAAAGTCGGAGATGGACATCAGGAAGGCGTAAAAATAGGTCCACTGATTAATCAATCTGCTGTAGAAAAATTCATCCGCCATTTCGATGATGCCATGGAAAAAGGCGCCAAATTAATTTGCGGTGACGGAAAATCAGATAATCTTTTTATAAAACCTGTGCTGCTCGCCGACGCCAAACCCAATATGCTGTTCTGCCGCGAAGAAACCTTTGCGCCACTCTTAGCCGCGATTCCTTTTGATACCGAAGAAGAAGCCATTCAACTTGCCAACGACACACCCTATGGCCTCGCCGCCTATTTTTATTCCAACAATGTACAGCGCATTATGCGCGTCAGCGACGCCATCGAAAGCGGCATGATCGGCGTCAACGAAACCGCCATCTCCAACGCTGCGGCACCTTTTGGTGGGGTTAAATGGTCGGGTTATGGTAGGGAAGGATCGAGGTATGGGATGGATGAATATTTAACGATTAAGTATGTTTTGATGGGGTGACCGCAGCTACGTGTGGCTAATTCTCCGCCTCGGCGGCCGCGGCTTTCACTGTGTCTGGAAAGGTTACGCAAAATAATGTTTGTTTTTCTCCGCACAGATGCCCATGAAATCAATGGTGGCGTAGTGGCGTCGCGATAGCGCCAAGCCGCTTTGACGGTCGCGTTAGCGGTTCGCAGTAGATTTCGCAAAATACTCCCCAGATAATTTTTTTAAACCATCGGGCACCAAGGACTGCCATTGTGTGATAAGTGAATCGTTTTTCTTTTTCAACGAAAACAATGTGCTGCCAATGTCGTACACCGCGATACCTAAAGGATTTTTGGTCGTGCCATCGGTGTAGCTTTTAAACGTAACAGCGACTGCGTCTTCTGAAGGTTTGGTGGTGCATAGGATATGATCGTCGGTTTGTAGGCCGACGATATCGATGGTGCATTTGTTGTCGGCAATGGTGAGGTTGTATTCAATAAAACTGCTGATACCGCCGGCGCCTTCGCCGAGCTCGTGTTCGTAGAGGTAGGCGCCGCGCCAGTCGGTTTCGGCTTGCGTTTTACAGCCGAGTAATGCGGTGGGAAAGATGCACCAGAATAAAAAAGATCGTTTCATATTTAACCTTTGTAACCTTTCGTTAAACCCTTGGTGTACATCGCCCGCACTTTAACGGAGATTTCCGCAGGCGTAATAATGCCGTCTTTGTTGGAATCGAAGCCGGCGTTTTGTTCGTAGGTTTTCTTACCTTTCGTAAACAGAGAGGAATCGGCTGCCCGTCCGACGGCAGCGGGGTAGAGGATGGACATGTAAACATCTTCCAAGGTACGGATGGATTTTCTCACCAGCTTGAAGTAACTTTCCACATAATCCAACTGTTGCACCGCGTCCATTTTTGCAAGAGCCTCGACCGTGGTGCCTAGATGTATGGCGGTGGATGGCATGAATTGGATCAAACCGGTGGCGCCACTGCCGGCGGCGTTTTTGATAGAGGGGCTGAAGGTGCCGCCGGTCTCAAATGCCATGCAGGCCATCAGATAATCTGGAGAGACCCCTAATCCTGCGGCAATTTTGATTACCTTTTGTTTGAATGCCGGTGTTACTTTGGCGCCCCAGGCAATCTCACCAGTAGGGGAGGTGGGATGATTGTCCAGCTCCACACTGTATTTTGGCTTTTTGGGTTGGTCAAAACAGCAGAAGTGAGTGGAAAGGTAAGTGGGTGTTCCTTTGCTGTATCGGCTCAATACTGACCAGGTCTTGCCGCCAGCTTCGATTAGGCCATCCGGAAATTGAAAACCCATCACTTCGCTTTGAAACAATTCAATCCGCTCAATGGTTTTGGCGCCGACGAAACGGTCGGTGTCGAGTAGTCGATAAGGAATGCGGATCGCACGGTTGAGCAAATTTTGTACTTCAAAAACGTCCGCTTTTACATTTTTGCCTTTTTTTCCTACTGATGATTTGATGGCCATATTCCGTTCTCCGTGGCGGTGTTGGGGAAATCTCGGCAATTCTATCGGTGGTGCGTGGGCGTAGCAATAGGCGGCAACCGACGAGCCAAAGATGAGGCTCGATTATTTACCGCCGTGGTCAATTGACCAGAAATACACGTTTATTTTAGGTTGCTTAGCTTGTCAGGAGCTTGCTTTTAAATCGAGTGTTGAGAAAAAAGCCAATGCCGGGGTTCAATCGATAATCGATGAAGTATTGGTGGCATGTTAGAGGCAATGGCGCCCGTTTATCTTCTCGAATTATCCCGCCCGTCCACTGGCGTGAAGGGAATCACCGGGCGGCGTTTCGCGAATACCGCGAACGCAGGAGCGTAAGAGCGGCCGACTAGCTCAATATAATCCATGAGATCTGAGCCGGCGCATATGCTTCTTAACCTTATTTCTAACGGTGCAGATCTTAGTTTCCATCCATTCACCTCGTGGTTATTAAATACGATTAATTACGTATTGCCTCCCTTAAGCTCGCCGTCTATAAAGACGTACATCTGTGTTAATAATTAATAAATAATTCTAATGGAGGAGCTATGCACATTTGCAGATGGCTTTTAGTTGGCATGACGCTTTTATTCAGTGCCTGTGGCGGCAAAGTTCAACCGACGTTGGAGCTGGACGGCCATTGGGTTGTTGGGCACGGTTTTGATGACGACTGCAGAGTGACAGCCTCCTTTTATGACAACCAAATGATGGTGCTCAGTTTTTACAGCTTGGTTGCGGGCGCCTGTCAAGCTGAGCGTTATGGCATTGAGGGCGATGCTGTGATGATCGATATAACCGCTAAAAAAGATTATTTCGATGGCGATGGTGTATTAGCAACGGAGGTGCAAATGTTCGTACATGACTTATGGCTGAAAGGAACATTACGACTGACGGAGGCGCCAAGCGGGCTGCGTGCTGTTGTTGTGTCTTCGGAGGATGATGCGACGGGGATGCTGAACCCATTGTTCAATAAGGATTTCAACTTGACGGCTGTGCCGACTGATTGGTTTCCTTTATTGCGTGGGAGGTGGGGTGTCGGCTGTGACCCCGCAAAGCCCAGTGGCGTGTGCGAGATATTGGAGTTTCAGTCTGATGTGCTTGGACGACACAGGCTATACGAAAAATGTAATGACAATTTTACCTGTGATATCAATCTCTCATCGACCGATTTTTTTTACGCGGTGCGGAATATCGAGAAGTTGGCCGACGGCAGATACATAATCGACATTGTGGTTTTTGGACCCGGAAGCGGCGACGGCCCCGCTGGCGAGACGCTCACTCTGATTTTGTCGGATGAACGTTTGGAAATGGTAGGTTTCGAGACCCTCACTCGGCTGGAAAAACTGCCTATTGTTCACTAGCCCAAAAAAGATCATCCGCTCATTATCGGCGGATGATTTACTCCCCGCTCACCGGCGCGAAATACTTTCCAGAAAATTTTTCCAACTATCCGAGGCTTAGGGACAAGTGAGGCGGAGGGGTCGCGTCTCCATTTATGGTTGTCGCCTCTGTCAATCTCACTTGAACGGTTGCTGTTGCGACATCGGCCAAAAATGCAGGCTGACTTTAAGGGTGCTTAGTTTGTCCGGTGTCTCAATCTCATCATCTGGGCACAGTGCCCAGTTTGCACCGCTATGAAATATCCCTAAGATGCCACGTACTTTTCTTTATCAAGGAAAATGTCGTGCCACTGAATCATATCTACAAGAAAATCACCGCGATTTTCCTCCTGCTGTGTTGGGCTAACGAGGTACTTGCCGGCGGTGTTGGCCATGTATTTATTGTGAGCTTTGACGGTGGCAAGCCTTCGGTTATGCGGGACAGTAACATGCCGGTGTTCAAGCATATGCAGCAGCACGGCGCGTGCACGTCCGCTGCGTTTACTGTGGTGCCCAGTTATACATTGGTGGCGCACGCTTCTATGCTGACCGGTGTTCAACCTAACAAACATTTGATTGATTGGAATGACTGGCGGCCCGCAAAAGGGCCGGTTCAGGTGCCGACGATATTTGCGTTGGCGAAGAAAAAGGGACTGACCACAGGATTAATCGCCGGTAAAACCAAGTTCAAACATTTTGAGACTCCGTATTCCCTCGATTTATTTTCCGCCGGAGAAACCGCTGCTCTGGATGTTGCCAAAGCCGCCGCGGAATTTATTGTGACGCAAAAACCTAACCTTACTTTTATTCACTTTGCCGATTCCGATAATGCCGGCCACAGTTATGGCTGGGGCAGCGAAGAACAAAAGCGCGCATTCGCCGACCAGGACGCGGCTTTACAGGTTTTGCGAAGTGCGGTGGCTGAAGCGGGCATCGAAAAAGACAGCGTTTTTATTCTTACCGCCGACCACGGCGGTCATGGCTTTGGTCACGGCACTACAGAGTTGGAAGATATGCACATTCCTTGGGTTGCCTGGGGCAAGGGCGTAAAACCAGGTGTGTTGAAGGGCAGGGTGGACATTCACGACACCGCCGCGACGGCGCTTTGGCTACTGGATGTGCACGTGCCTCGTGGTATGGATGGCAGGCCGGTGAAGGAAGCGTTTTACCGCAGGCAGAAATGAGTTATTAATCCGCATTACACTAACTGCTGCCGAATGGACGTTATTGGATGATTTGCAGATATCAACGTCTCAGAATTTAGGTTGCGGAGAAATGGAAAAGCGCTGCGATAATTCCCCCACTGGTATTAACCAGCGGGGGAATATAAACATCAAGTGTCATCCTGTCCGGTCAAACAATTGTGTTCCAGTAAGGTTTCGCTATGGGTACTTCCGGCGCGGAATAAATAATCCCGTACATTTACGCCATTGTTGTCGTTCTCAAAATCATCCCGGTTGCCCGTGCCGTTGGTAAATTCATCCCACTGACGCGCCATCCAGGTTGTGGTTTGGCTGCTGGTATCGTTGTCGGCAACGCCCGCTCGAGTGCCCACTTCGTTATTTGCGTCGTCCAAATCCCAGAACGCTTTGGCAGCCTGTCGCGGCAGCGTAATGTTGTTGTTGCAGGTAGCTTGGGACAGCGTCGCATCATCGATATTTACACCACTGTAGAATGGCACCGTAGCCGCGTTGTTCGGCTCGTACCACGCTACCGCGCCGACATAAGCGGCCCAGCCTTCGGTGGTTGCACCGGATTCTGTTTCAAAACTGGAGGTCCCCATACTCCAGCCGCCGCCTAAAATTACATCGCGTAATCCATCCTGATTGAACATCTGCATTTGCAGCACGTGGCCCATTTCGTGGGTGACGCGATCCGCATCTGTGCCGAGTCCATTGGGCAGACAAAAATCCGTGCGCGACCATGCAAGTCCGGTCGCACAGCTATTTCCATTGGGATTATTCACCACCGGATACCAGGCATTGATGGTGGAGCTATCCATATCAGCGTGATAGATCTCCAAAACACGCTGGGCGGAATCAATCATCGCGAAGGATTGCGACATTGCGCTGGTGGTGCTGGTGCTGGGAACATGCGTGGAGCTGATATAACAATTTCCACTCGTCCCACAATTGTTTGCAAGGAAATTCGATCCTTCATTACGCCAGGTGATTTTGCTGTAAGGATTGCCGCTGGCATCCACCGCACGCACTTTCGGCCCAGTTCCCGTCGTGCTTTTTACTTCCCGCCGCACTTTTAAATAAACGTCGGGGTGTTGTTCACCTTTTGCGTAGCTGGCGTTTTCCCATTCAAACGTTGCGCAACGGGTGCCCGTACCTGCGATGGTCCAGGAACCGATTTGTTCATCATTGCCGTCACTGTCTTTATCCCAGAGCTCAATAATTCCACCGACAAATTCGGAATAATTTCCGCTCGGATCACACGCGCGTTTTGCGCCCACGGTACCAACGGTGGGGCAGCCTGTACGTTCATCACGAATTTCCACTTTATAGCAGACGGTTCGGGTTGCGGCCTGTGCAGCAGTTGCTACGATTGTAAGACCTGCGCCTATGCTAAGGCCCAACAGAGTACGAAAATATATTGAAGTGTTCATGATCTAAGTCCTTTTGTGTATTTTTTAGCGTTCGTTTTTTTCGCTGAAATCACTGTTGGTGATGACGGTCTCGGNNCGGTCAAAACCCACTTTGCCGTCAAGATTTAATTTGCGTCCAAGACGACTGCCTCTGTTTTCCAAAATCTTGCGACCACTGCTGTCGACGTAGGTATAGGTGGGTTCGACGACGCGGGAATATTCTTCTGGGCTGATGGGCATCACTCCGTCGGTGGTTGCGCGGAAATAACGAATGACACGCTGGACCACGGGAATATCTAACTCTGAATCCCAGATGGTTACGTCAATTTGTTGCGCGTACACGCCTTCTTTTAGATATTGCTGATGAGGCGCGCGCAGCTCCACGATGCCGTTGTTTTTGCGGAGCAGCTCCGCATCGATTTTGTAATCCTCTACCAGCGGATTGGTTTCCAATACAGCTTCACCCTGGCTCAATTCGCTGATCGCAGAAATTTGATAAACAGTCCCGGAAAGCACCCGGAAATTGAGATCTGGAACGGCGAAGCTTGATTGCAGACCGCGGATGGGTTGTACCTGAAGGTGCAGATCGACGCCTTTGCTAAAGCCCGATGTGGCGGTAAACATGAGTGCAAATGCGAGCATTGGCGCGCAAAGTTTGAATGAAAAGGGACGGACAAAATGCGACTGGGTGATAAACAGCATGATAATTTCCTTATAGAAGTGAAACGGACCATTTGGATGGAAGTAACACCATCCAAGGCTACGCATCTTAGGGAGGTTCATTCGTATTGAAGATGACTTATTACCCGACAACGTGTGAATTATTCACGCCATGAATTGTTCGGGTAGGAGGTAATTGTCGCTGCTGCTTTTTAAGCTTGCGACTTGGTTTGGCTAATTATCTGATGTAATCCCGTACAATCCCGCAGGTCTGGGAGAGTGGGCTGATGGTGTGGTCTGCCTCTGTTTGTTGTGGATCGCTAATGGGATTAAGCCATGTTTCTAAACTTTTCTCTGAATAAGTCTTCGCAGAATTACTTAAAAATTCTGGGTTTCGCCAGTCTCAGCCTAATACTTTCGGCTTGTGGTGGTCAGGGTGGGGGCTCAAGCAGCAGTTCTTCATCGTCATCCAGCAGTTCGTCCAGCTCATCATCCAGCTCGAGTGCTTCTTCAAGTTCTTCTTCAAGTTCCAGTTCTTCATCCAGCTCCAGTTCGTCGAGTTCCAGTTCATCTTCCAGCTCTGGCGATCCGAATGCCGTGCTGCCTGCGGACAATCATTACTATGCAAAAAAGGCCACCACCGCGCCGGTAATTGATGGCAGTATTGATGCCGTTTGGAACAACACACCTTGGATGCAAATGACCGTCGCTTGGACCGGTTTTGAAAATCTGCGACAGCCGAGCAGCGCGGCGGATTTCACCGGCAAATACAAGGCGATGTGGACGGCGGATCATCTCTATTTGCTGTTGGATATCACCGATGATGTCATCAACACCTCCGGGCAGTATTGGGAGCAGGATACGGTGGAAATTTTTATTGATGAAGATCAGAGCGGTGGCCAGCATAACCAAAGCCATAACGCGTTCGCATACCACATTAGTCATATGCTGAATGTGATCGACAACGGCGGTGACCCGGCGATGATTGCCTCTCACATCAACGCCAAAATTAGCACTCAGGGCACACGCCATATCTGGGAGATTCAGATAGAGATTTACGGCCAGCACAACGGCTATGTCCTCAGCGAGCAAGAAGCCGCTCGTGTGACCTTGGAAGCGGGCAAAGTCATGGGCTTTACCCCCAGCTACATCGACAACGATGGCAACGGCACTCGCGAGCATTTTATGAGTTCCGTCAACACCTCTGGTCACCAGAGCAATCAGGGTTATTTGAATGCGGACTCGTTTGGATCGCTTGAACTGATCGACTAGACGTACTGATCGGATAACCATCCCACTCGCCAGGCCTCCGGGCCTGGCGCTGTCATGTAAAATGCGGCTCTTACACGTTTACAGTTTGAGCCATGCCCCAATCTCCCCCACCTCGACGCATAGCCCACCTGGATATGGACGCATTTTTTGCGTCTGTGGAGTTGCTGCGCTACCCGGAATTGCGCGGTCTGCCGGTGGTGGTGGGCGGACGGTCAGCGCATCGCCCCGTTGAACAAGAGGATGGAACCTGGCGCTATTCGCGGTTACGCGATTACGTGGGCCGAGGGGTGGTCACCACTTCCACCTACGAGGCCCGGGCGCTCGGCGTATTTTCCGCCATGGGTACCATGAAAGCGGCCAAGTTGGCACCGGATGCGATTTTATTGCCGGCGGATTTTGAAGCCTACCGTCATTATTCGTCGTTATTCAAAAAGGCGGTCGCCGATATTGCGCCTCGTATTGAGGATCGGGGAATCGATGAAATTTACATCGACTTAACCGATCACCTGGAAGAGACTCGAGTACTTGCCGAGCGGTTAAAAAATGCGGTACGCGATGCGACTCATTTGACCTGTTCCATTTGTGTTGCCGAAAATAAATTGCTCGCAAAAATAGGGTCGGAATTAGACAAGCCCGACGGTCTGACCATTTTGACCCGCGCGGATATTCCCACACGCGTTTGGCCGTTGGCGGTGGGAAAAATAAATGGCATCGGCCCGAAAACCGCCGCCAAACTGCACGACTTAAATATTTTGACCATCGGTAATCTCGCCGCGACTGACAAGAGCTTTTTGCGCGAACATTTTGGCCAGAACTCTGCGGACTGGTTGTATTCCGCGGCCCACGGAGAGGATGATCGGCCGTTCTCCACTGGCACGGGTTCTAAATCCATCAGCCGCGAAACCACTTTCGAGCGGGATCTCCACGCGCGCCAGGATCGCGAGCAGTTAACGCCCATATTTACCCAGCTCTGCACACGCCTTTCCGGCGATTTAAAACGCAAAGGCTACCTGGCGCGCACCATCGGTATCAAACTGCGTTATCCCGACTTCCAGCGCATCAGCCGCGATCTCACCCTCCCGGAGCCTACGGATGACCCGGCCGTTATCCGCAGGGCAGCAGGAGAATGTTTGCGGCGCGCGGATCTGAGCCAGAAATTCCGTCTGCTGGGGGTGAGAGCCAGTGGCTTGGTCAAACAGGNNTTATTCGAAGACGATGGTCACACGACCACCGACTAGAACGTCTATAAAATTAACAACGAACGTTTGTTCTCGTCGATTCTGCGAACTTCGTCCGCTCGGTTTTCGATCAAGTTCTCCTTCCCGGCAGGCAAACCTTGAGCATCCGCCGTAATCGGCTTAACATCTGCACACTTTTCGACCGAGCAGACAGCGAGACCGCTATGGAATTCTTAACAAGACCTTGTCTGAAGTGCCACAACCCCATGAATGGCGGTGTTTATCGTGCGGCGCAGTTTTGCCCGCATTGTTTTTTTGAGCACGAAGGCGGTAAGAAGAAGGGCCGCAGGAAACTCACCTCTGCGGTGAGTTCCATGCAAGACGACACTTTGCGCAATGAGGCCCTGAAGGCGGACGCTAGGGTTGATAGGGCAGAGCCTGGCGATAGGCTACAACTTGGCGATAGAGCACAGCCTGGCATGGGCACTATGGAGGTCGAAGAAGTGTACGCAGAAGAAGTCGTCGCCCCGGAACCGCCGCCTCGGCAAATTGCTCCGGTAGTGTTAACCACCAAATCCGCCAGCGAACAAACCATTCTGGAATCTCTGGATGAGGTGACTGCCGAGTGCGTACTCAATCTCAAAGTCACGCCGGACCTGATCAGCAACGGCAAATTCGTCGGCACCAAGAGTGAAAAAGTACGGGCGGCATTAGAGCAGGGGAAAAAACATGTGCTCACACAATTGCGTCAAAAAGCCCAGGAGCGTGGCGCTAATATAGTGACTGATGTGGCGGTGAAAAACGCGGTTAAAACCAGCGATGCACAAAGCGTAAAAATCGTAGTAAAAGCCACGGGCATCGCTGCAGTGGCCGAAACAACGGCGGAAACCAGCGAAGTCTGATTAGCTGTTCCGCAAGAGTCAGTAAAAAAAAGCCAACCATCGGGTTGGCTTTTTTTATGGGCATTTGCTGAGTTTTTTGACGGAATCAGGGATTGTTGGCGGACTGATCTAAGCGGGCATGTAAGCCGAGATAACTGCCCACAAATCCGCCTGCCTTTTGTGTGCTCAATACGGTCGCATCCAGATTTTCCGCCACTGCCTGCCAATCGTCTTTGCCCGCCGGGCGGAAATAAAAACTAATGGAGGCTCGATCACCCACAATTTTTAAATCCACAAAATCACCTTCGGCCAGCTCAAGGGATTTTGTCTCCGCAGGCAAACTTTGTACGGCGCTTTCCAAAAACACCCGATAACCATTGTTGGTTTTCACCGCACCGAGAAAATAATGCGCTTGTTCACTTTGAAACGCGATGATTCCCGCTTTTAAATTTTGCTGCAGCGGTAATTCCAGGCGAGTTGAGCTGGAATAGGTTTGATGCTGCTGACGCCGACCAATAAATGCTGGTTGCGTGGAGTCCGCCATACTCGTTGGGCGTGCGTTCAATGTCACCCCGCCACCGGGGGACAATTCATAGGGCTTTTCATCGGAAGTACGCAGCAGATTCCATTCAAAACCCAATTCACTCCCGGAAAAATCATCTCGCCAGGTGAAATTACCAGTCAGTTTGGCGGCGTTGGCAGTGGCCTTAAGTCCCTGCGGTTTTTTCGGTTGTGACGGAATTTCTGTTTCCGCCGGCAAAATTGTTGGCCAACCGTCTTTCCAGGTCACAGGTAATAAAAAGGTTTCGCGGCCGGTATTAAAAAATTCTGTATCGTAATTGCGCGTCGCTAAAAATACCGCCCACCATTCACCAGCGGGTGTTTGCACAATATCCGCATGCCCGGCCGTGGCGACGGGGTTTTTACGGTTAGGATCGAGATCGCGCTGCGTCAAAATCGGGTTTTGCTTGAAGGGGACAAACTCGTCCGTCAATTTTTTTGCCCGGAATACCACCTCAGAATGATCCTCCGCTGTGCCGCCTTCTGCACATAGCAGGTAATACCAATCATTGATTTTGTATAAGTGCGGCGCCTCGATCCAAATAGGTTGCTTCGATAAATCGACACCGCCGTTGACCAATAACCTTTGTGAATCTTTCACGACCTTTTGCGCTTTCGGATCGTATTCCCACATCCAAATTGCACGGTGGCCCTCGTACAGAGGTTCACCCGGCGGTGGACCATTGTGGGTGATGTACACCTTGCCGTCCTTGTCAAAAAACATCGAGGGATCTATGCCGTCAATTTCGGGCAAAAAAATGGGATCTGACCAAGGGCCAGCGGGATCGGTCGCCGTGACAATAAAATTCCCTCCAGCGTCCACGAGAGTGGTAATCACATAAAAAACGCCGTTATGAAAACGAATAGCCGGCGCGAATATTCCGCGGGAAACCCCAGCGTTAACCAGATTCACCTGCTCGGGTCGATCCAGCACATAGCCAAGCGACTGCCAATTCACCAAATCCGTGCTTTTAAAAATCGGCACACCGGGGAAATACGCAAAAGAGGACGTGACCATATAAAACGCATCGCCCGCACGGGTGATGCTGGGGTCGGGATAAAAACCGGCGAGAATGGGATTTTGGAAGTGTCCTGCCGGTGGTGGCTCGGCAAAAAGTGCATCCTTACCTTCGTAGTTAAACCAGGCGAAACGTGCGGCAGGGTCGTTGGATTTGTCTAAGTGCGCGCAACTGCAGAGCATGCACAACAGCGTGCCGAGGACAGCGAGTTTTTTTAACATTATTAAAATACTCCAGGTCAAATTTCTTTGAAGCCAAATAGCGTTGAAGTGAAACACCGTTTAAGTGAAATGCCGCTTAAAGGAAATAGGCCCAACAGGGCGTGTGCCATTCAACCCCTGGAGAACATTTTCGGCAAGGTGATTTTTACCCCAGCGTTAGCGCTTATTTGTGGCTTGGATAAAGGCCAGGTGCCAACCGAGCCGCCCGGTCAATCGCTCATCACGCGAAAGGTGCCGGGTATGTCTATCCTTTAAGGTCCTGCCCCAACTGAACATTCATCGCTGAACATTGATCGCCAGTACCGTTCAGCTAAACTAGCGCCCCTTCAGATTCGGTGAGGCACAACATGATTTCGAATGTCGGCATGCAACTGCTTTACGCCCTGCTCATTATCCTGGTCGCGTTTGGTGTTCAGCGTCTCACCGCGCGGGGTATGAAGATCGTCCGTCGCCGCGGATGGCTGCCTCCATCTGCCACCGTGTTGCTCGGTAACTTTTTGCGCTGGACCATCTGGATTTGCGGCTTCCTGTTTCTGCTCGAACTCTTCGGCCTACCGATCCGCGCGCTGTGGGCGGGGCTCCTGTCTGTGGCGTTGCTCGTCGCCGTCGCCTTTGTTGCGTCCTGGAGCGTTCTCGCCAATATCCTCAGCGCCGTACTGCTGCTCACGTTCTCCCGCGCCCGCATCGGCGACATCGTAGAGCTGCGCGATACCAAACAAGACGAAATCGGCATGCGCGGCAAAATCGTCGACATCAACCTGTTTTTTGTCACCCTGCAAGAACTCAAACCCGACCTCACCATCAGCGACAAACCCCCAGTCACCCAAGTGCCTTGTCACATGTTCTTCTTTCGCGTAACCCGCTGCTGGCGCGGCGAATACACCCAACCGCTGAAAGAGGCATTCAAGGAGGATCAAGTCGTGGTGCTACCGGAACAGAATAAAGAGCCGCTGGCTTAAACATCCGT
>DJFQ01000013.1:19536-24814 GCA_002432095.1 Marinagarivorans sp. UBA5868
CTGCTGGAAGATGAAGAGCTGCTGGACGAGCTGCTTGATGAGCTCGAAGAACTGTTGGAGCTGGACGAACTGCTCGACGATGAGCTGCTTGATGATGACGACGAAGACGAGCTAACGCCGGTTTTCACCAAAATGCCGCTCAGCGTACCGTTGTCCGCTTGCTTGGTTACCGTGATGGTGAGGTTTCCGTCCGATACTGTTGCGCTGACCGGAGCGGGTGTGTACGCCACGTCGTGACCAACTTCAGCAAACAAATCGAAATTGGTTAACACGGCCTTGCCTTCAACGTTCACGGAAAAAAGCCGTGCATCCTCTGCTGTCTGATACAGCTCGGCAAAATGCAAGTTCACGTTGTAAGTGCCTGCACTAACCGGAATTTGATAGGTGAAATCCCCGTAGCGTTCGCTGTTGAAAATCTGCGTGTTATTCGCACCCATAATCGCGTCCGTGGTGGCGTTCACTGTACCGCCGGTGAAGTTCACATCCGGCTGATAATAAACATTATTGAAATAATCACCGGTTGAGCCGCCGACATTAATCGCTGCCACAACATCTGCGCTGTTAGTCGGCTGATAATTGCGGGTGATATTCGAAACCACTTTACAGCTTTGACCCCACTCGGTGCCCCAACCATTACGATCCACGTCCGCGCTCATATCACAGCAAACCGGTGACCCGTCACTCGTTCCGCAATCTTCCGGTTCGCCCACCACTTGAAACCAGTTGAAATTCAACCGGCCGCGCGCGCGGAAATACAAATCTTTCACGCCGGAAGCACCGGTCAATGCCGCGCTGACAGAGCGGAAATTCGTCAGGCCACCCGTGGCAGGCACTTGAATTGTGCCGATCAACGTTCCAGTTTCGCTGCCGATGCGAACTTCCAGTGTGGTTGCTGTGCTGGCTGCAACATTGGCTTCGATCATGCTCGCGCCGGTTTTAAAATCCACTCCGGATATGCGATACCAATCGTTGTTATCCATTTGCACGTGCATAGTGCCGTCAGCATTGCGCTCGGTTTCAATGCCGGATTGCCGATCAATCGTTTCGGCTTCCGCTTTGCGGAATGGATCGAAATTTTTAATTTGTGAAACACCAGCGCGAGTCGGTGTAATCCGATTCATGGCCGTGCCGTTGTAAGTCAAAACATCCACGTTCATCGAACGTTGATAAATACTGCCGGTGCCATTGCCAGGGCCGCTCGCCCATACCGTTTGGTTGTGATAGAAGGCGTAATTCTGGCCTTTGTATTCAATAAATGAGTGGTGATTATTCCCGCTGTAATTATCCCAGGGCTGCGGAATTACGGTGCCGCGATGGGTATAACCGGTCATGGGGTTGCTGCTGGTCATATATTCGATGGTGGGCGCGCCGCCGGTGTAATCCTTCGAATAAGTGAAATAATAAGTGCCATTGCGTTTATGGATATAAGACGCTTCAAAGAAATTCGGCGCATTCACGGTTACCGCCGCGCCGTCCGGCCCCATCAAATCGTCCCGCAACTTAACAATCCGCGCCTGACCGGGGCCGCCGCCGCCGAACGTCACATAAACGGAATTATCGTCATCCACTAACACGCCTGGGTCGAACAACCATTGCACATTGGCATTCTGGGTGTTTTGCGCCGTGATTACCGCAGAGCCCTTAATGTCTTTATACGGGCCTTCTGGTTTGGTTGCTTCCAGAATGCCAAGGCCGGAAGTAACGTTGGGGAAAATCAGGTAGAACTTGCCGTTGCGCTCGAACATATCCGGCGCATAAGCGCCAAAGGCCCACGTGGTATGGGTTTTGGTGCCGAAAATAATGCCGTGGTCCTGCCAGTTCACCATGTCGTCCGTGGACCACAAAAAGTAATCCTGCAGCTCGTTATAGGATGTAGAGCCATCCGGGTCGTGAGTGGTGATCACATACACCCGATCGTTAAACACCCGCGCCGAAGGGTCGGCGGTGTAAACGTGGGAAACAATAGGGTTATCGGCCATCGCACCCGCCGCCATGCCCGTCAGCATGCACGCGGCGGCAAGCTTTTTCAGTGTTGTCCGAGGTGGAGCTTTGGAACTCAAGCTCTGGGATGAGTGATTAGGTCCAGTCATGTCATCTATCTCATTATTATCGGTAAGCGGGAGGGATAGCATTCGTCTATTTATCATATAGTTTGACGTACAAAAATTTATCCGACCGCTTCTCGTTTTTACACCAGCAGTGTCAGCTTTTTCTTGCACCGACCGATGTGGGACGTTGAATCGCCTTGGTGGGTTTGGCATGATCGGCGACGCGTGACTCTCGCAGGAGGCGACATCAGGACGCTTAGAGCGCGCTCATACCTTCATCACAATATTCAAGGAGTAGGGAAGATGATCAGCGTTAGCATCCATGCCTCTGTGGGCGAGAAAGGGAAGAACCTGGAAAAAGATGTGAAAACCATCACGGCATTAATCAACGTATATCGCCGCAGCCTCAACCAGACCACCATCTCCATCAGTACCAAAAGCTCTACCGATCTCGAAACCGCCATTGGCGAATTCCAAACCAACTACCTCAAATCAAAAGACCCAGATAAGCGCGTGGACGCTGGCGGCAGAACTTTTCTGTCGCTCCGGCAGTATTACCGCGGAATTTTCAAAGCCGTCGCTATCACAGCGCCCACCTATGGTGAGGTGACCTGGGAGTCCGAAGGGGCGGAGGGCGGACCCTACCACAGCCGCTGTTTCCATGTGCCATCCAATGCCTCCGGTCTAACGATCGGCCGGGGTTATGACATGAAGGAAAAAACCCAGAAAAAAATATCGGAAGACATGGTTGCCGGCGGATTAACGCAAACTCATGCAGATACCATCAAAAAAGCGGCGGGATTAAGCGGCACCACAGCAAGTTTTTTTTGTGGTGGAAAATGACCTGCTTGATTTTCAGCTGACCCCAGAACAGCAGCTTGCGCTATTCAAAATTAGCTACGATGGCCTGGTAAAAGACGTAAAGCGTATTTGTGCGGATACCGTCAACGTGACTGAATATGGAGCGGTGGATTGGGACAATCTCGATTCGCTCATAAAAGATATAACGGTAGACTTGAGGTTCCGCGGCGATTACACCAGGGCCAGCCGCAAAAACATTCAAAAATCCATTGCAGATAATGATCTTAAAGAGTTTAAAAAGCAGCTCAAAGATTCAACGAAGTGGCCGGGCGTGCCTCAGGATCGCTTTGACCGTCGTGTTAAGTTCTTAGGTGACTAAAGGGTGACATGTGAAAAAAACATCAATTGCATTGGTTTTTGCTCTTACATCATGCATGCGCGTGGACGCAGATGTGATGATCCCACTATCCGTATTTTCAGTAGAAACACGTCGCGCCAAAGATGTACTGATACGTGTTGTTCGATACAACATCGACAAATCTGAGCTGCGCTTGGAGTCTGTTCGCCCGATTCACCACGAATTGCTCGATTTCGAGGACATCAAAAGCTTTACCGTGGCAAGCGATACCTACGTGTTCGACAAATGCGATGAGCTGTTGATCGGCCCGGTCAAGGTTGAAGCGGAGTCCGTGGAGGTGGAATTCGAATGCTTTCTGCCAAGAGGAGGTGCCGTGGTCGCCGCCTGTAGCGTACCTATCGAAGGATCGAAATTCGGCAAAATGGGGTGCGAGCGTAAGGAGGAGTAGAAGTGTCGTCCCTGGAGACGCAGACGGCTTGTCTGCGTTGTGGGCCTCAGATCGCGCTCCCGCTCCCTGAGCCTGTCGAAGGGCTTGCCAATACCGCACATGCTCACTAACCTGTACGGCATCTCAGTACAAGTGGTGAATCTATGGATACCGTCAGCGTCAATCAATTCCGCGACAATTTAAAAAACTACGTGGACCAAGTGGCGTCCAACCATACCCCCCTCAAGGTTACCCGCAGAGCCGGGGAAGCATTTGTGGTGGTTAGTGCCGACGATTGGGAGCGAGACCAGGAGACCCTCTATGTGCTGCAAAACAGCAGCCTGATGAAGCAAATCGCCGATTCCCTCGCCACCCATAACGCCCGTACCGGCTACACCCCAACAAGTGAGGAAATGGATGAGATCACTGGTCTTTGAAGGGAATACATGGAGCGCCTATGAAGCGCTGCGCGAAAAAGACAAAATTCTCCACAAAGCACTGTGCAAACTCCTCAAGGAAATGCTGCGGGAAGATCCAGCCCAGGGCATGGGTAAACCCGAACAACTCCGTCACAGCCTTAGCGGATTTTGGTCGAAACGCATCTCGCAGAAAGATCGTCTGATCTATAAATTCGACGATCACCACATTTATATCTTCGCCATAGGCGGACATTACGAAGATCGTTGATCCTCACCACTACAGCAATCCTCTCGCGCAAGTGGTGCAAACCATCCCCTCAAGGCCAACGTGAGGCCAAACCATTGCCACCCAAGCCAACCCTGGCACAAAAATCGCTAACAAGTAAACCACCACCCGCTGCTCACCGAGCGCGGGGAGGCGTCGCAGTTGTATGGTTTTTGCGATCTTGAAAAGAACAATAATCAAACAGGCAACAACATGCGATTTCTCCGTAACCCCCGGTTTTACCGGCAAAAATCAGCTTTTTATCCAATCTCGAACGAGCCAAGCCACCCCCTGAGCGCAGTCGAAGTGCGGTGCCCTGAGCCCGTCGAAGGGTGGTAACCTCGCCCTCTTTTCCTGCAGACGAATAAAGAGGAGCTCGGAGCGTGGCACGCTTTTTACACACAGCGGACTGGCAAATAGGTCGACAGTTTTCATCTCGCTTAAGTGGGGCATCCGGTCATTCGCGTGGCGGCAGATTCAATGCCGAAGACGCGGTTGTTCTGGCAGAGGCGCGTTTGCAAGTCATCGAACGTATCGCCGCTTTGGCCAACAGTGAAAATGTTGACGCCGTATTAGTGGCTGGCGATGTATTCGATGCGCAGACCGTATCCGACCGGACGATCCTACGCACCTTCCAACTGATGGCCGCCTATAAAGGCCCCTGGATTCTCATCCCCGGCAACCACGACGCCGCCCTGGCGGAAAGCGTGTGGACTCGCGCCCAAAGGCTCAAGGCCATTCCCGCAAATGTGATCCCGCTGCTCACCCCGGAAGTCCGTCTCTTCCCAGATGCCGGTTTCGCCATACTGCCTGCGCCTCTTACCCAGCGCCAAACCTATCAGGACCTCACCGATTGGTTCGACGACGCCGAAACGCCCGCTGGTCTGCTGCGCATCGGCCTTGCCCACGGCAGCGTTGCCGGGCAATTGCCAGAATCGGCGGATTCCCCCAACCCTATCT
>DJFQ01000179.1 GCA_002432095.1 Marinagarivorans sp. UBA5868
TTTTGATGGCAATGCGCTGATCGCGGAGTACTCGAGCGGTTCGGATACGACACCTGACATGCGATACGTGCATGGCCCAGGGGCTGACCGACCCCTGGCCGGGTTCAATGGTGGCACCATCAGCCTGAACAATCTGATGAGTGGCTGAAAACAATAAATGAGGAATTTTCCAGAGAAAATCTTCCTCATCGCCAGAGACCTTTGGAGGCAATGAGACGATTTGCAACAGAATATCGGATTTCCGTTGCACTTGGTGGACTTCTATCAAATCAAATATTTGATTGGTTTAACAAAAATACTCGAAAAGACGCCCATCTGGTGGGCACGTTGTTTGGCTCAACCTATTTCTATGATGGGGAATTTTGGGAGATATAAGTTCATGTGTTTTTTGGCAGTGTATGGATAAGTCCCTTTGAATCACTGTAAGCGGTTGATAAAACACACCCTAGCCATGGACGGCGCGCTCATTAAAGATACCTTCAGATTTTCTGACGAAGGTATCTGCAATGGAACAACCGCTAACAAACAAACAGCAATTCTGGCGGGAGCACGTGCTCGCTGCACAGCGCAGCAATCTGAGTTACGCCAAATATGCCAAAGAGCATGACCTGAGCGTTCAGGCGCTGTATTCCTGGTCGACGACGCTGCGGCGCAAAGGGCTACTCGAAACGGTGACCTCGGCTTTTGTGGAATTGAGAGCGGATCAGGTTCCCTCGGATCCCGCTCCGCGCTTGCCGGTTGAGGCCCGTGTGCGGCTGGCTAACGGGGTCGAGTTAGAACTGACCGCGCTGAACGAGCACACGCTGCGATGGCTAGCCTCCCTATGATGCAGCTGGCTGCTCATCCAAAGGTCTTTCTCCACAGAAGGCCAGTGGACTTCCGTAAGCAGATTAACGGATTGAGCCTCATCGTGCAGGATAGTCTCCAGCTCGACCCGTTTGCCGAGGCCCTGTTTGTTTTTATCAACCAGGGCCGCAACCGCATCAAGATTTTGTACTGGCAAAAAAATGGCTTTTGCCTTTGGTTGAAACGACTGGAGAAAGAGAAATTCGCCTGGCCGCGACAGCAAAATTCCGAAACAATTATCATTAGCACGCAGGAGCTGCAATGGTTATTGGATGGCTTCAATATTTGGCAATCGCCGCCCCACCAAACGCTAAAATTCGCTTCCGTTTAATCCCTTCCGTTTTTATAATTCCGCCATGGCGGAATCTTCTATTGCACAATTACCCGATGATATCGACGCGCTAAAGGAATTAATTTTAGTGCGCAATTCTGCATTGGCGGAGCGCGATAAAAAGATCGCCATCCTGGAAGAATACGTCCGCTTCCTCAAATTCAAGCGGTTTGGCAGCAGCAGTGAGCGGTTTACTTCCGATCTGCAGGAATCCCTCTTCAACGAGGCCGAGCAGCTGGACCAACAGGAACCTGTCGAAGGTGAGCCTGCAGTAGAAATCCCCTCCGCGTCACTGACCGAAGACAAAGCAGCCAACCATGAAACCAAGGCCCGTCCCGGCCGCCGCAAGCTGCCCGAGCATCTACCTCGCTTCAAGGTCGTTCACGAACTGCCCCAGGCCGATCGTCAGTGCTCCTGCGGCTGCGAATTGGAAGCCTTCGATGAAGTGATCAGTGAGCAGCTGGGTATCATTCCCGCTGAGCTCTATGTGATTCAGCACTGCCGTAAAAAGTACCGCTGCGCTCAGTGTGTGGCGCATGGGCCGGTCACTGCGCCTTTGCCTGCTCAACCCTTCCCCAAAAGCAATGCCAGCCCGGAGCTGATGGCAGAAGTGACCGTATCCAAGTTTCTGGACGGACTGCCGTTTTACCGCCAGGAACAAATCTGGAAGCGCATGGATATCGACCTGCCGCGAGCGACCCTGGCCCGCTGGAGCATCGAAGCGGGCAAGCTTGCTCAGCCTTTGATCAACTTGCTGCGGGAACACCAATGGTCATCGGAGGTGATGCACATCGATGAAACCCCGGTGCAGGTACTGAAAGAACCGGATAAACCGCCAGAGGGGCATAAATACTTTTGGGTAACGGCCAGCGGTCCGCCGAACCGGTTGATCTACCTTTTTCACTACGATCCCTCCCGCGGCAGTGCGGTGGCGGATGCGTTGTTGGAAGGCTTTCGTGGCACTGTCATCTCGGATGACTGGTCGGTATACGCTCGCGTGTGCGAGAAGCGCCAGCTGACGCATATTGCATGCAATGACCATGCGCGGCGCAAATTCGATGAAGTTCTGAAGTCGGAGCCCAAAAGCAAAAGCGGCAAGATGAGCAAAGCGGCCATGGCGTTGAATTATTATCAAAAGCTGTACGCGGTGGAGCGGAAGATCAAGGAAAAATCCGTAGACGATCGGCAACGCATTCGACAGGCGGAAGCTGTCCCAGTCTGGAACCAGTTTATCGAATGGATGGAAAAGCACATCCATCAAACCACTCCAGAATCCAAGTTTGGCAAAGCGCTGCACTACGCCTACAAGCTGAGGGACAAGTTGCGTTTTTACTGCGACACAGGGAATCTGCCGATTAGCAATCAGGTAGCGGAAAACGCGATCCGGCCGTTCGCGATCGCGCGGAAGAATTTTTTGTTCTACGACACGCCTAAGGGCGCTTCGGCGAGTGCGAATTTATACAGTTTGATCATGACCGCGAAAAGCCATGGGCTCGATCCTTTTTATTATCTGGCGTATGTGTTCAAGCATCTGCCCGGTGCTCAATCGCTCGAGGATGTGGAGAAGCTGCTGCCGTGGAACGTGACCAGCGATCAAATGAAACAAGGCTTTGGGGTTGTCAACCGGGTGCTTTGCTGAGCGCTTAC
>DJFQ01000163.1:0-1701 GCA_002432095.1 Marinagarivorans sp. UBA5868
GCGGAATACGACACCATCGCTGCCGTCGCAGCCGATCTGAGCATCCCGATCATCGCCAATGGCGATATAGATAGCCCTCACAAAGCCCGCAAGGTTTTACTGCACACCGGTGCCAAGGCCGTTATGATAGGCCGCGCCGCCCAGGGCAATCCCTGGCTCTTTCGCGAGATCAATGCATTTCTGGCACATGGCGCGGTCGTCCCCAAACCAGCCCTGGGGGAGATCGCTTCAGTGATGCTCGACCATCTCGCCGGATTGCACGATTGTTACGGCGCTTTCATGGGTTGCCGTATTGCCCGCAAACATCTCGCCTGGTACCTGGAAAAAGCGCTTTGCGCAATTTTGCCACCCGGGCCTGACACTGACGCCTGGCGCCAGACTTTCAACTCTCTTAACACTCCAGAAGAACAACTAAATGCCGTCCGACGTCTGTTCGCCCGGCTGAATCAACTAGAGGACCAAGCAGCATGAATACCGCAGAAACTCTGATCACCGAACGCCCTCTCGAACTGGCGGCCAAAACGGCTGGCGAAGTCTACACCGGCAATCAGCGCCCCTCCTTGCGCGACAGCGTCGAAATCGCCGTCAACAACTATTTCCAACATTTGGAAGGCCAGGACGTAACCGACGTGTATGAAATGGTGATGTCTGAGGTGGAAACCCCATTGCTGGAAGTGGTCATGAAGTACACCCGCCACAATCAAACCAAAGCTGCCCAAGTATTGGGTTTGAACCGTGGCACTCTGCGCAAGAAACTCAAGCAGTACGGCCTGCTGTAAACACCTTTGGCGCCGAGCGCTCCACCGCGCAGTCGGCGCCCGAACCTGGCGGGATTCCCTGCCCTGCAGCTCCGGCGGTAACGCCAAGAATTTATTCAGATTGACTATCCGCAACGCGACCAGCGCATGACCCGTCACGCGCTGAGCTTTCTTGTTTCGCGTTACGGACCCCATAGGATTACTCATGACCGGCCCCGATCACGTCACCATCAAACGTGCCCTTATCAGTGTTTCCGACAAAAGCGGAATCGTCGACTTTGCCCGCGCACTGCAAGCCCAGGGCATCGAACTGCTCTCCACCGGAGGCACCTATAAACTGCTGGTGGAAAACCAGATTCCCGCCATGGAAATTGCCGACTACACCGGCTTTCCCGAAATGATGGACGGCCGGGTGAAAACCCTGCATCCGAAAGTCCACGGCGGCATTCTCGCCCGNNGAGGACGCGGTTGAAAATATCGATATTGGCGGGCCGACCATGGTACGTGCAGCCGCCAAAAACCATGCGCATGTGGCGATTGTGGTCAGCCCTTCCCGCTACGCCGATGTGTTGGCCGAGATGCAAGCCAACGACGGTGCACTCAAGCTAAAAACTCGCTTCGATCTGGCCATCGCCGCCTACGAACACACCGCCACCTACGATGGCGCCATCGCCAACTATTTTGGCCGCCTGGTAACCGGTAGCTCGGAAACTTTTCCGCGCACTTTCAATACCCAGTTCACCAAAGTGCAGGACATGCGCTACGGCGAAAATCCGCATCAAAAGGCCGCGTTTTATCGTGAAGCGAACGTGAATGAGGTCAGTATTGCCTCCGCCAAGCAGCTGCAAGGTAAAGAGTTGTCCTTCAACAATGTCGCCGACACGGATGCCGCCCTTGAAACCGTCAAACTGTTCCGTGAGCCCGCCTGCGTGATCGTCAAACA
>DJFQ01000163.1:1742-7955 GCA_002432095.1 Marinagarivorans sp. UBA5868
GATCCCGAATCGGCTTTCGGCGGCATCATTGCCTTCAACCGCGAGCTTGATGCCCGCACCGCTAAAGCGATTGTGGAAAAGCAGTTTGTCGAAGTGATCATCGCCCCCAGCGTCAGCGCAGAAGCCAGCGCGGTGGTGAGCGAAAAGAAAAATGTGCGCCTGTTGCAATGCGGCCAGTGGGCGGAGCAATCCCTTGCAGCGTTTGATTTCAAACGCGTAACCGGCGGCCTGCTGGTGCAAGACCGCGATCTAGGCATGGTCGGCATTGAAGATCTGGAAGTGGTGAGCAAACGCGTACCCACCGAAGAAGAACTCCAAGACCTGCTGTTCGCCTGGAAAGTGGCCAAGATGGTCAAGTCCAATGCCATCGTCTACGCCAGTGGCAAACAAACCATCGGTGTGGGCGCCGGGCAGATGAGCCGCGTCAATTCCGCACGTATCGCCGCCATCAAAGCAGAACATGCCGGCCTGAAGGTAAAAGGCTCGGTGATGGCNNATAGCCGCTGTCATTCAGCCCGGCGGTTCCGTGCGCGATGAAGAAGTGATCGCCGCAGCTGACGAACACGGCATGGCGATGGTATTCACCCGCATGCGCCATTTCCGCCATTGATCCCCGGAGGCTTACCCATGAATATCCTGATCATTGGCAACGGCGGGCGCGAACACGCGCTCGCATGGAAAGCCGCGCAAAACCCACAAGTCGAAACAGTTTTTGTCGCGCCGGGTAACGCCGGCACTGCAACCGATAACAAGCTCCGCAATCTTGAAATCGACGTATTGGACTTTGCCAAACTGGCCGACTTCGCCGCAGCCAACCAAGTCGCACTGACCATCGTCGGCCCGGAAGCTCCGTTAGTGGCAGGCGTGGTGGATTATTTTCAGGAGCGCGGTCTCCCCTGCTTCGGCCCACGCAAAGGCGCAGCGCAGCTGGAAGGCTCGAAAGCATTTACCAAAGATTTTCTCGCCCGCCACAATATTCCCACTGCCGCTTATAAAAGCTTTACCGAAGTCGAACCCGCCCTCGCGTATCTGCGGGAAATGGGCGCGCCCATTGTGGTGAAGGCCGATGGCCTCGCTGCGGGCAAAGGGGTGATTGTGGCGGAAACCTTGGCGCAGGCGGAAGATGCCGTGCGCGATATGCTCTCCGGTAACGCTTTCGGCTCCGCTGGTTGTCGCGTGGTGATCGAAGAATTTCTGGCCGGCGAAGAAGCGAGTTTTATTGTAATTGCCGATGGCAAATGTGTGCTGCCGATGGCCACCAGCCAGGATCACAAACGTGTGGGCGATGGCGACACCGGCCCAAACACCGGCGGTATGGGCGCCTATTCCCCCGCCCCAGTAGTGACGGACACTGTGTATCAGCGCGTGATGGATGAGGTGATCATGCCTACCATCAACGGCATGGCGGCGGAAGGTAATCCTTACGTGGGCTTTTTATACGCGGGCTTGATGATCGACGCCGATGGCGCGCCGAAAGTGATCGAGTACAACTGCCGCTTCGGCGATCCAGAGACCCAGCCGATTATGATGCGCCTGCTGACCGACCTGGTGACGCTATGCGCGGCGGCGCTCGATGGTACCCTCGATCGCAGCAAAACCGAATGGGATCCGCGACCGGCGGTTGGCGTGGTGCTCGCCGCTGGCGGTTATCCCAACGCATACGCGAAAGACCTGCCGATCAGCGGGCTCGACGCCGCCGCCAAGCTGGACGGAAAAGTCTTTCACGCTGGCACACGCCTGCAGGACGGCAAAGTTGTCACCAATGGCGGTCGCGTCTTGTGTGCGACGGCCTTGGGCAACAGCGTGACGGACGCACAACAAAATGCCTACGCACTGGCGCGAACCATTGAATGGCAGGATGTCTATATGCGCACGGATATCGCCTATCGCGCCATAGAGCGGGAGCGGAGCTGAACATCGCCCCGCTTCCCGCGCCAACCCCTACGGACGTCTACAGGAAGCAGTCGATGCCTCTAACATTGAAACGATCCCGCACCATCACTCTGGCACTCCTGGCATGCGCGTTGGTGCAAGGCTGTGCCAGCAAAAAACCCGAGCCGCAATCGGAGCCGCAACCTCAGACCATTCATTTGCGCGGAGACGCCAGCGTCAGTAACCCTGGGTCGGCGAATGAGCGATTGACGAAGCAGCTGTTCAACATCGTCATTAACCCCAAAACCATCACCGTTAACGGCTCAGCGGTGAAAAATCTTGCCGACCTGGAACGCTTACTGGCCAAACACCAACGTCCGGCACTCACCATTGCTAGCCATAAATGCCTGTCGACGGAAAAGGCGGCCGAAGTCATGAGCCTCGCCCAACGCTATACGGACACGCCCATTGCCTTCGGCTCCTATGGCAAGCTCGACGACCCCGAGTGCGAGTGAAAAGACGATGAACGACTTTATCGCGATGCGGGATTATCTGCGCGATTTTGCGGAGAAGCGCGAGTGGACCCAGTTCCACTCGCCTAAAAACCTCGCTATGGCGCTGGCGGTGGAGGCGGCGGAATTGCTGGAACACTTTCAGTGGGTGACGGAAGCCGAATCAAATGCGCTGGAGCCTGAACGACTCGCTGCAGTGGCGGACGAAATCGCAGATGTTCAGCTTTATTTAGTGCGCCTGGCGGACCGCCTGAACATCGACATACCAAAAGCGGTCGCAGCCAAAACACTGAAAAACGAAGCGAAATATCCGGTGGAAAAAGTGCGCGGCAGCTCGCGCAAATACACGGAATATTAACGCCGTCAAAAATGCGCATGGCAGATTTTAATAATGGTGGTCAACCGGGTGGTGGCGGTGTTTTCTTAGAGTTTTCCTCTGCGCTGATTGCGACCTTTTCCTCCTCATCGCGCAAATGACGATATCCGTAGTACATGAGATACGCCAAAATTGCCAAGAGAGTCGCAATCGTCAACAGACTCGCCAACACCACACTATCCATATACATACCGCACTCCGCACCGATTACATTTAATGTCCCAATCAATATAGATGTCAGCGCCCAAAGCGGTTTGACCCACGTCAACCCGCCACCCTGAGAAATTTGTTTTGACGCAAAAATAACCGGTACTTGACCGCAGTTGGGAGCCTGCATCGGCTGGGTTATGATGAGCGCCCATTTTGGCAGGTAGCGGACGTTATGGCGGATCTTCAGATGGTTAGAATCAAGGGACAGGTTCAGGCTTACCAATGGGGCGGACAGGAATTTATTCCCGAGTTGCTCGGTACAATCAATGAGAACTTGCAGCCCCAAGCGGAATACTGGTTGGGCGCCCATCCCAGCGCTCGCGCCCTCACCCTTGCTGATCGCATTCCTATCGACGACTTGCTCTCCACACGCGGCGCTCCGCCTTTACAATTCCTGCTCAAAATCCTTGATGTTAATGACATGCTGTCAATCCAGGCGCATCCCAACAAAAGCCAGGCGAAGGAAGGCTTCGCCAGAGAAAACGCTTTAGGTATTGCGCTCGATGCGAAATACCGCAACTACAAAGACGCCAGCGACAAGCCGGAACTGATGCTCGCACTCAGCGAATTCTGGTTACTTCACGGATTTCGCCAGGCAGAGGAAATTGCCGAACTGCTGGCTGGCCACGATTGTCTTGCCCCACTTGTTGAATGCATTCAAGAACAGGGCCTTGCCGACGCGTTTGCCTTTGCGCTGGATTTCGCCGCCAAAGAGGTGCAGACCATGCAGCACGCCTTGGCCGGCGATCTTTACGAGACCAAAACCTCGTTTGCCAAAGACACCCCAGAGTTTTGGGTTCAGCGCTGGTTGCAGAACAATCCCCACGTGAAAAACGGAATTCTCACCTTGTTTTTCCTCAATTTAGTGAAGCTCGAACCCGGTATGGCGGTGTACCAACCGGCAGGGCTGCTGCACGCTTATCTGGAAGGACAAAACGTTGAACTGATGGCAAACTCCGATAACGTATTGCGCGCGGGCCTGACCCCCAAACATATCGACGTCAACGAACTGTTACGTACCTGCACGATTGCGCCGAGCCATCCCCAAGACTTTGTCATCAATCCGCAAATGCTTGCCAACGGCGAAATCCGTTTTATTACACCTTTTACGGATTTCGAACTGGCGGAGCTTTGCCCCGCGCCGGGTGGGAATACCACGTGGCGGTCGACAACGCCGGAAATTTTGTTCTGCTATGAGGGATCGGCCACCCTGTCCACAGGCGGCAGCCATCGACTGGACTTAAAACGTGGCGAGAGCCTGTTATTGCTGCCGGGCGCTGATGTTGCGATGCATGCTGGAACCTCAGGAGCACGCTGTTTTAAAGCCCGCAATTTGCCCTGACATAGGCCCGGGACATGCGCCGCTTTTTACATTTCCTCACAGTTTCTACCTAAAGCGGCGCCGTAGCATAGCCCCGCGCTCGATTGCGCGGCTGTGAGACAAGACCCATTTTCGTTGCCCCACATGCGGTAGGGTGCAAGGCGAATCTTGCCGGTTTCTGCTCTGAGGTCACCGCCGGAGGTAAAACCGTTCTAATACGAATAACGTGAGGGATTCATTATGCGTGCAGCACTCAGCCTTGCCATTGGCAGCGTCCTTTTGGCCGCCTGCGGTGGCGATAACAATCAAACCCCGACAGAGCAAAACACTGTCGATTACAACCTTCTGCAAAACACTCCACAAAACACTTCTCATCTCATCGCCGTGGGCGACGAACAACTCGGCCAGCACCTGAAAAATGGTATCCGCCTGCAATTGATGGAAGGCGGACCCTATTACGGACCCGGGGGCAACAGCAGCAGCGGCGCCGTTGCCGTCCCAGCGATGCCAGAAGATGCGAATGCCGGTGGCGCCGGCGGTGGATTTTCAGAAACCAACGTCCATGTGCAGGGTGTGGATGAAGCGGATTACGCCAAATACGATGGCCGCCATTGGTTCGTGGCCTCCTTTCCCCGCTACTACACCGACGCCCATACGGGCTCGAATCTGCCGGGCTTCCAGATCCTTGCCACCGATCCCTCCACCCCCGATGCGGAAATCGTCGGCGCTTATGAGTTCGACGAGGAATGGGGCGATGTCGGCTCGCTTTATTTGGTCGGCGATCCCGACAAAACCAGCCATGTCGCAGCCATTCGCAATCAGTGGGGCAATGTGTATCCGGCCCTGCCCGGCTTTCCAATTGATCTCGCCATCGAACCGGGATTCGCGTCCGATGCGCTTATCGCTTGGCCCGGCCCGCAGAACAGCAAAGTGCGCGTCCAATTGGTGGACGTCTCCGCGCCGAGTGCGCCTGTTCATGATTGGGAACTTGAAGTCGACGGCAGCCTGATCGACAGCCGCAAAATCGGCAACACGCTTTACCTGATTACCCGCTTCGATCCATGGCTGAACGATCTGCGCATGGAATACGGCGATGGCACAGTGCGGAACCAGAACGAGGAGCTCCTGGAAGACGCCACCACCGAGGATCTGCTCCCTCACTACCGAATTGGCGACCGGGAATATCCCCTGGCAACCGACTGTCTGGTGCAGGACGGTTTGAAGGAAACCTACGGCCTCGGCTCCCTGGTGAATATCACCGCAGTTGACCTTGCGGGCCAGCGCGTGCTCGGCAGCACTTGCCTCAACAGCAATGTTGAAGTGATGAGCATGTCGTTGGAGTCGCTGTATCTCACCGGCACTGTCTACGACCGGGAAGCGCGCGCACAAAATACCGTGATCCACAAATTTTCCTTGGCTGAGACTGGTCCCGCTTATGAAGCAACCGGTAGTGTGACTGGCTCTTTGGGCTGGAACTCCGACCCCGTTTTCCGTCTGCATGAACATGACGGCGTCCTGCGCGTCGTAACCAGCGCCTGGGCTGAACAAGGACCGCAGCACAAACTGACAATGCTGCGTCAGCGTGCAGGCTCTCTCTACGTGGTCGGTGAGTTGCCCAATTCGACCAACCCCGCCCCCATTGGCAAGCCCAACGAGGATATTTACGCGGTGCGATTTACTGCCGACCGAGGCTACATCGTCACCTTCCGGCGCACCGACCCGCTCTATGCGCTGGACTTGAGTGAGGACACAGGTCCCAAGGTTCTAGGTGAACTGGAGATCCCCGGCTTCGCTACCTATATGCACCCAGTCGGCGACAACCTGCTGTTCACTCTGGGCCACAGTGCCGACGAAAGCGGACGCGTCACCGGCATCAAAGCGGATTTGTTCGACGTTGGCGGCGATACGCCCCAGGTGGTGAA
>DJFQ01000260.1:0-12394 GCA_002432095.1 Marinagarivorans sp. UBA5868
GATGCTTGCCGCAATTCTTTGCTGTGATTCAACGCCTCTTGCGCACTTTCCGACACGCTGCTGATGCTGACCGTCAGCTGTTCTACGGAAGCCGCCATATTTCCCGTCGAGACACTTTGCTGAGCGGAGGATTTGGATATTTCCTGCGACGATAACGCGAGAGATCCCGANNGCGTTGTCCTGCACAGTAGAAATCAACTTGCGCAACTCGTTGTTCATCCGCTTCAAGGTCGCCAAAAGGCTATTGTCATCGCCGCCTTTTACTTCGATTTGCCTCGACAGATCACCTCGTGCAATTGCCTCGGTCACTTCTTTGGCATACATGGGTTCGCCACCCAGCACCCGCAATACGCTGCGGCCGATTCCCACGGAAATCAATGCGCCGCAAACCAACGAAATAATCAAGCCGACGATAATGGCCAGCTTCGTAACGCGCTCAGACGACAGCATTTGCTCACTGCGACTTTCCAACAGACGATATTCATCGGTCTCCATCTGATCCAGCAGCTTTCTCATACTGTCCATATACACTTTCGCCCGCCCCTCACGCACGACCTCCGAGATCGCTTCCGCTGAGAGTTCGCCTTTGTTCACCTTGCGGCGCAACTCAATTTCCGGGGTGACTATCTGACTTTTCCAATCGCGAAATTCATTGTCCAAAGCGCGCAAACGGGATTGTTGAGTGGCGTTGTCAGAGGTGAGCGCCGTAACAAGATCAAACTGCTCTTTATATTCCGCTTCGCCGCTATGGTAGGGCTCAAGAAATTCCTCTTCCCCGGCCAGCAAATAACCGCGAAGTCCCGTCTCCATATTAACCAGCGACAACAGGATTTGATCAAAATGGCCGATGGCTTTATAGGTATGCTGCGTCCAGCGGCTGTTCTCCAAGAGAAACCGCACCTGGGAGTAAACAATTCCAGTGGTCACTGCAAATATAAAAAGTACTGCGGCGAAAGAAAGCAGCAGTTTCTGTCGTATGCCCATGGCAACCATGATGGGAGAACCTCGGTGTCAATAAAACGGATGACCAATAAATTCGGAGAGGCGACAAGTCCAAAAACGACAATTTTTTGTCGGCAGGTAGCGCTTATCAGCTTTGAATAAAATTGATGGAAAAGAAAATGATCCGATGTTTTCAAATCACATATTAAGTGTAAGTGGAAACGTCGAATTGGCAAGATAGCGATGGCTAAGAACGTGCCCGCGACGCTGGCGCCGCCCGGTGTGAATTAAGAAGGTGTGGAGCAAATCGCGGGCTGTGTTGAAGCCCGCAGGGAATTAACGCGAGGACCGCTTACGAAACAATATCGACACACAGAAACCGAACCACCACCAGTCAATGTTTCCGCCCTTAGATCCGCCCGATGTTTTTGTGGAGGTTTGCACGTTAGCAACATTCCCCGCATTCGATTCCAGCACACCCGTATTCAACTCCAGAGAGTTTTCGGATGGAAGTACAAGATCACCAAGACAGCCTTTGGTAGTGAAAGTCGTATCAATGTGCACATGCATACTAGTTAATGTCGCACCCGAATATTGGCCACAGGAATCCAAAACTGTACCGTTACTTTCGACAAGTCCCATGATGACGCCGGTGTTTGCGTCAATTTTTAGCTGATTGGAAACATTAATGGTGCCGTAAAGACCGATATGATCCGGCGCGTTGAGCTCCAGGTTACCGACCAGAAACAACTCCCCTTCTACGTGAATTTCCCCAGCGCGGACACTCAAATCGCCAGGGTACTCGCCGGAGGGCAAATTGGCGGTCACCGCGGTATAGCGCACCTGAATGTCGTCGCCAACCAGTGTAAAAAGCGCGCTGCTAAAACGCGTAAATAACAATTCCTGATTGATGTCACCAGCAAAACGCAGCGTCATCTGGTCCGAGCTTGCGGAGACCAATGAATTGTCTGGCAACAGGGTATTCTCTTCAGAGGGGTATACGATATAGGCGGTACTGGCACCGTGTTGCAGCCAAACCCAGTGAATACCAGTATCTGTTTGCGCATAATCCTGAATTTCCCATGACTCTTCGGCGAGGGGTGTGCCCTGAATATAGGGAAGGTCGCTTATCGTAAGCTCGGCGAAGACAGGTGACACCACGCAGATAGCGGCGATGAAAAGACCAAACTGGGCAGGGATTCGCACAATATTATCCTTATTGACTACTACGAATTGGCGAAATCTTATACAGGGCATACCGTTTGAAAAAGCGCTGGCAAACGGATATGGGATCTGCGTCTCACAGATATTTTGGTTATAAGGCTTTCCNNCGCACAACGATTATTCCTCAGGCGATAGGCCAGCCATTGTAATCGCATGAATCCAGTTCGCCGGAATTGATATCGCCCTGCCATTTGCGAATGAATTTCTTCTCGGGATCGTAACTTTCGGTTTGCCTGGCAATATCGAAACGGCGTTTGCCACGTGGATCAGCGCCCACACCTGCAAGGTATTGCCAGTTGCCCCAATTTACCGCCACATCGTAATCCAACAGATGCTGTTCGAAATAGGCGGCGCCGTAACGCCAGTCGAGATCAAGCTCGTTCACCAGACAACTGACTACTATCTGTCGCCCGCGGTTACTCATATAACCAGTCTGGTTAAGCTGCTTCATGCAGGCGTTCACCAGTGGGTAGGGGGTTTCGCCATTACACCATTTTTGAAATCGTTCGGGATAAAAGCTCGTCAGCGGTTTGTGCATTTTAATGCCGCGAAAATAAAACAATTTCTGCTGGTTTTTATAGGCGTACCAGTGGAAGTACTCCCGCCACAATAATTCGTAATAAAGCCAGTAGGTGGATTGATTGGCGATACGACGATTTTCGTACATTTTAATGGTGGCGCAGACCTGCCGCGCGGAGATGCAGCCGTTGGCCAACCAGGGGGACAATTTTGACGAATTCTGCCAGCCATCCAACTGATCCCGGTTTGCTTTGTATTGTGCCGGCAGGTCCCCCGCGAAATAATCTTCGAGTTGCTGCAGTCCGTGATACTCGCCCCCCGCGAAAGGTGTGCCGCCGAAATGGCCCACCGAAGGAACAATCTGGGCACCGTCATCGAGATGATCAGGTGATCGAGGCAATCTGCTGATGGGCCCCAGGGGCGGGCGCACGGACATATCCTCCACCTGCAAACGAAACTGACTGAACACAGAGGGCAATTCAAAGAGGTTGAAAGGCAGCTCATCGGGACGGAACAGCGTATGGGTGTGAAATTGTTGAAATTCCACGCTGGGAAATCTCTGCTGCAGTAAAAGCCAATACTGGTTTTCGTAAAAGCCTGAATGGTTGGAGCGGAATACCGCCTCCACGGAATATTTGCGGATCAGATGTACCAAACTGGATAGAGAGTCTCCATAAACAATCAGCAGATTTTGCCCCAACTCTGCCAGGCTGCGCTGCAATTGATCCAGGGATTCGCGTAAAAAGCGCCAGCGCGCCTGCCCCATACCCTGGCCCACATAGCGATTCGGTGCAAACCAATGTGGCTCTACAAAATAGACGCAAATTAATTGATGCGAACGCATGCCGGCCTGCAGTAGCGCCAGGTTGTCGCTGATGCGCAGGTCGTTGTTAAACCAATAAAGGGATGTTTTGAACATGACACTTCCATCCTGGTTGAGCCATGCCCTACGGAGGACCAATTCATTCGGATCACACGTGAATTGTCACGATTCTCGACTGTGCAACAACAGGCACCTGTGCAACAACAGGCACTTGTGCAACAACAGGCAGATTAACGGTGAAGGATTTGACCACGCATGGGAGCCAGGCGAGCCAGCAGGCGGTTTTGCGCCGGAACCGGTGTTCCGGCATCTTCCATCGCGCCGATCAGCAATTCCACCAGATGATTAAAATCCGCCTCTTGAATCATCATGCCGGCATGAACCTGTTCCATGGAATCACCGGCATAGTGACATGGGCCATCGCTGACGGCGCAGAGCTGACCCTGCAAATGTTCGCGGAAGCGGCTGATTTTGGTTTCCGCATAAAAATGGAAAATTTTATCGTCTGCACCGATTCGCTCAATCAGGTGATCAACGATCAATGCCACGCCCTCGCGCCCGCCCAATTGTTCATAAAGACTGGGCTTGGGATGCACTGCGCAGGCAGCCAGAAAAATCGCCCCCAAGAACAGTCCAATCAATCCCCTAGCACGACGCAGAGCCGCCACGATATTTGATCGGTTAATTATCACCAATAGCCTCCAAGTGAGAAATACCAACCACGTTGATCTGACTGGCCAGCCACGTCCCCAAGGTCGAGCCACGCCGCAGTGAGGCTGACGGATTTGTTCGGAAACCACGCTACAAATAAATCCCGCCAGTCATCTTCCCGGACGACAAGATTGTCCGGTTTTTGCCGGTATTCAAAACCGAGCGCCCAATGAGGATTGAGAAAGATTGCTGAAGATAATTCGATATTGAGCGTTCGATTATCCCGTGGACCGCCAAACCCCAGGATGCCAAGCTGATTGGCGTCGGTAGAACGCGCCGCAACATTCCAGAAAAAGTTGTAGCCCGCCGCAGCACCGAGGTGAAGTTTGCTGACCGCCAGATAAATATCGGTACCTGAATCCTGTTCAGCGCCAAGTAAATAGGCTATGGCTGGATCGGCAAGTTTTTTGTGCTGCACCCCCAGGCTCAATTGCGGCCAGGAGGTGTAGATGATGTCGCCGTAAAGCCGCGTCTTGAACCCGACAATATCCTGTTCAATCTCTGCATCCAACGCCGCAACCGAAAAATTCTGTCGCGCCAGAGAAATCTCTACACGATCATAAAAATTGGCCTGGGCGCCGCAAACATCCAGGCGGTAATCGTCCACCTGAGCACGGCTGCAAAAACCATTAAGAGCAAATTCCTCATCGCTGGCATACCCGGCCAATTGCGCCCAGGGTACCAGCCCTCCTCCCGCTGCCCCCTCCACCTGAAACACACCAGGCGTGGCAAGTATTTTGCCGCTCGCGCCATAGGCAGCAGAATTTAATAGGGTTGCCCCGCTTATCAGCATAAAAAACATAAAACGAAGAACTATGCCGCGCCCTTCACGCATGGTTGGAAACCGCATAATAATTTTCCAGCCAGGGTTTCAGCTCCGCTGCCGCAAAAGGTTTAGCAAGAAAATACCCCTGAATGTAGTCGGCGCCCATTTTGCGCAGCAGATGCAGTGACGCTTCGTTTTCCACGCCTTCGGCGACCACGACAAGACCGAGGTTGTGACCGAGGTTGATCGTAGACTGCACGATCATCTGATCGGTGGGCGAAGCGTCGAGCTTGAGAATAAAGCTCTTGTCGATTTTTAGTTCATCGACAGGCAATTTTTTCAACTTTCCCAGAGACGACTGGCCGATGCCATAGTCGTCGACGGAAATACCAAAGCCCTCATCCCGCAGCTGTTTTAAGACCGAGATGGCTTGCAACTCATTGCTCATCAGATCGCGCTCCGTCAGCTCCAACGTGATAAAGGCTGGTGCAATTCCGAATTCCGCTAAAATCTTTTTGAGAAAATCGCAGAAATCCGGGTGGTTGATATCCTGCGCGGAAATATTGATCGCTGCGCGCATTTGAATTCCCTCCCGCTGCCACTGGCACACCTGGCGCACCACCGTGCGCAGCACCCAGCGGGATAGATCAAAAATAAGTCCTGTCTGCTCGGCCAGACTGACAAAAATTTCCGGCGATACCCAACCGTGATCCGGGCGACGCCAGCGGATCAAAGATTCCACTTTGTCGATCTGTCCTGTGCGCAGGTTCAGTTTGGGTTGGTAATACATGAACAACTGACCATCATCACGCTGCATGGCCGAGCGTAAAGCCTCCACAATGGCCAAACGCTGGAGTAGCATTTCATCTTCGCCGGTGCGGTAAAAACGTAAATCACCGCCCTCATTGCGCACGCTTTCCAAAGCTATAGTGACGCGGCGCAGAAGTGTTTTGCCGTCGCCGCCATCAGCAGGAAATTCACAGACACCCGCGCGGAATGACAGCGGAATTTCCAGATCCGCCACGGCAACCGGCTGACGCAGCAGGTCGAGCAATTCACGACAGCAGATGGCGGCACTCTCCCCTTCCGCCAACGGTAACAGCGATACAAATTCATCACCTCCAATACGCGCATGTTCGCCGGGATGCCGCGCCAGCCGGTCGGCAATGGCGCGCAGACAGCGGTCTCCCATATCCGGGCCAAGGCTATTGTTGATGAATTGAAATCCGCGAATGTTCAGAGCAAAAACCACAAAGCTGTCGCCGCTCTTAACCATGCGATCAATCAATTCCAGCAGTGCGTTGCGATTGTGGAGTCCCGTCAAACCGTCGTGCCGCGCCTGAAACAATACCTGCTGCTCGCGCTGATCAATTTTTTTCCCCATATCGGCGAATGCGTTGAACAAGGATGCTATTTCATCGTTCGCCTGGCGATGCAATGAGGCGCCGTCGTACTGGCCCAACGCAAAACGTCGCGCCGCGACAACCAGTTTTGCCAGAGGCACGGTCAAGTTGCGGGCGAGCAATACACTGGCAGCAAGACCGATCAGCAAAATAATCCCGGCCAGCACCAGCATAGTTTGCAACTGGCGATCCAGATCACGGTAAAAATCTACCAGCCCGGCGCTGATCAGAACCCCCACCGGGCGATCGGAAACTGCGTTCAGTTCAAGTTGATGGCTGCTGAATTCCGCGCGCGAAAAAAATAGGCCCGGTAGCGAACGCGAATGTAATTCGCTGATGAAAGGGGCATTTTTTGCCAGCGGCAGAGAACTGCTGAGCAACCGCTGGCGGCCGTCAAAAAAGCTGATTTCCATACCTGTCAGCTCGCGCAGTTCCAGCGTCACTGCCGCATCGATTTCGAATCCGACGAGGGTATAGGCAATTAATCTGGGGGCATTCACCGGCAGCAGAATGACCTGATAAAGGACGTTATCGAACACCACAAAAAAACCCTGCCCGGGCGCTTGGATCAAATCCCTGGTCAGCCAGTCGAACGCCGTGCTGTCATCTCTATCCGTTCCGGCGCTGGTGGAAATGAGATTGCCATTAATGTCCAGCAACCACATCAACTCTGCGCCTATGCGGGCACTGTGGTTGGCAAGTGCGCTCGCGATGGTATCCGCATCACGCGTGGCAACCGCCTGCTTGAAACCAAAATCCGCGGTGAGCACCTGTGCAGCGGTGGCGAGCACCGCCTCGCGGGATTCCAGATACTGCCGGAATACGTTATCCGTATGCACCATGCTGCGGGTCAGATGCTGGCGGTGGTTCTCCCAGGTAAACAGCCAGAAAGCCAACAACAGCACCAGGCAGCACACAGCCACCAACGTCACGCACAGCAGTGCAATCTGGTTCTTCAGGTTATTTGTCGGCCGCACGAAATTTTGCCTGAAAGGTATCGCGGGGAGCGGGAGTGGCAATATCAAGCGACAGCACAAAGCTGCCATCCGGCAGTCGTTCCGCATTTTTATCGGTGCTGAATTCAGCACGGGATTCCGGTCCTGCGGAGTGCTGCGCGTGCCAGACGAATACCCGCCGCGTGGGCACTGGTTTGGCCAAAATAATTTCGCCGCGTCCATCCTCCGCCGTCACCGCCACCTGCGCAGAAGCCGCCACATAAATGTATCCCACCATGGCATCGTGAATATTACAGCCGAGTACCACTACACCAGGACGGTCAAAAAACACCGGGCTTTCCGGGTGGCCCGAATAGAGCTTGAGTTCAAACGATTTGGCGGGGGAAAAGGAATAGACGTGGTGACGGATATTGTCGCTATTGGGAAAACGCACCTGCTGCCCCTGCTGCACAACGAGAAGTTCGGGCTCAAAACGTTTGCTGCGCTGATCCATCACGGCGGGCGCTAATGACCCAGGCGTAACGCCGGAAACGGATGTTTCTACTTCCACAACAGCATCTTTCAGGGGGTGGCGATTCTGGTCCATTACCACAAAGTGCAACGACTCTGCGGAAGCCGCTGCACCGGCGGTTCCAACACATGCGACCGCGAGCGCAATGAACAATCGTATTTTCATGAGGGAATGCCTGGAGCCTGCGAAAGTGCCTTTTTCTGGTGCAAAAAATTCATGCGGCTAAATGTATTTGAGTATGGTCGGCGATAGGCCGGAATTCAAACCGCGCGGCAGGCAAATCGGCTGAACTGCGCAGGCAGCCGCGATTTGATCTGGCGCTCTCACCGCTCTACCATTGCGATCCTTTTACCGACACCGCAGTTTATGGCCGCCATACACATTATCGTCGGTTCCGTTATGGGAACCGCTCTGGAAGTTGCCCAGGCAGTTCAGCAGGTACTCCACCAGGCCGGACACCAAGTGCGCACGAACGCGGGCTTTCGCAAAGGGCAACTGGACGAAAACCCCGCGGAGATCATTCTGATCTGCACGTCCAATACCGGCATGGGCGATCTGCCGGTGAATATTGTTCCCCTCTATGAACATCTGAAAAACGACTTCCCTCGAATCGCGGGGCGCCGCTATGGCGTGATCAATCTGGGCGACAGCTCCTATCCGAATTTCGCTCAGGCCGGCAAAACGCTGGACGACGCCATGGCCGATCTCGGCGCCCAACGGGTTGGCGAGCCGTTGGTGCTGGATGCAATTTACGTTGACGATCCCAGTGCAGAAGCGCGCACCTGGGCAGAAGCCTGGAGCCGGCAATTATGAATTCCCCCGCGCTCATAGGTCTGTTTTACGGCAGCTCCACCTGCTACACGGAAATGGCGGGGGAAAAAATCCGCACGCACCTGGGTGAAGAGCGGGTCGATCTGTTCAATATCGCCGACACGCCCGTGATACAGGCGCAACTTTACGACTACCTGATTTTTGGCATTCCCACCTGGGACTATGGCGAACTGCAGGAGGACTGGGAGGAAATCTGGTCGGAGCTGGACGATCTGGATCTGCAAGGCAAAAAAGTTGCGCTCTATGGGCTCGGTGATCAGGTCGGCTATCCGGAATGGTTTCTCGATGCTTTGGGTTATCTGCACGACAAACTCATCGAACGTGGCGCACAAATCTTCGGCTATTGGCCCAGCGACGGATATGAATTCGAAAATTCAAAAGCGCTGACGCCCGGTGGTGAACAATTTGTTGGCCTCGCCCTCGACGAGGAAAATGAATTCGATAAATCCGCCGAGCGTATATCGCGCTGGTGCGAGCAGGTTCTCGCAGAATTTGGCCTCACCTGATGGACGAACCTACTCCCATTGCCACTCCCTCTCCCACTTCCACCGCTACGATTGATTGGGACGAAAATGGCCAGCCTATTTCCAGCCAGTTTGGCGACGTCTATTTCTCCAAGAACAGCGGCATAGACGAAACCCGTTTTGTTTTTCTGCACCACAATCACCTGCCCGAGCGCTGGAAAAATCTCAGCGCCAACGTGGTTTTCACCATCGCCGAAACCGGCTTTGGCACCGGCCTGAATTTTCTCGCCACCTGGCAGGCCTGGTGTCAACACGCCCCGACAACCGCCACACTGCATTTCATCAGCGTGGAAAAATTCCCCCTGGCGCGGGACGACCTGGAGCGCGCGTTAAAACTTTGGCCTGAATTGAGCGAAATGGCGGCGCAGCTGCTTGCGCAATATCCACCGGTGGACGCACGCGGTTTTCATCGACTGAATTTCGGGCAGGTGCAACTCACGCTCATTTACGCCGACGCGATTGCCGGATTTTCGCAACTACTGCCAATTGCTCACGCCGGTCCGGAAGTTCGCAAGCACACCTGCGGTTTCAGCGAATTCGCCAAGGCAAATCGCGTCGATGCTTGGTTTCTCGATGGTTTTGCGCCGGCGAAAAACCCGGATCTGTGGACAGACGAACTGTTCCAACTCATCGCTCGACTCAGCCACGCACACACCACATTTGCGACCTTCACCGCCGCCGGAATCGTCCGCCGTGGCCTTGCCACCGTCGGATTCTCGGTGGAAAAAGTGCCGGGCTATGGCAGCAAACGAGAAATGTTGCGCGGGGGATTTACCGGCGAAGACACGCCAGTCCATCAGTCCACGAGCAAGTACGACCCCAGTTGGCACCTGGTGGAAACGTCGACTGAACCGGTGCGGGAAGTGGCCGTGATCGGCGCCGGTATGGCGGGTTGTCACACTGCTTGGGCGCTCGCACAAAAAGGTGTGCGGGTGACCCTGATCGACCAATTCGAACCCGGCGCTGGCGCTTCCGGCAATCCGCTCGGAATCGTTTACGCCAAACTCTCACACACCGCCGGCACTCTGGCGGATTTCAACCTGCTCGCCTATCTCTACGCCTGTCGCTTTTATCACGCCCAGGGATTTTTCCAATCCATCGGCAGCGCTTGCGGTGTTTTGCAAATGCCGGAGCAGCAGGCCGAGCACGAAGCCCAACTGCAGCAAATCGCCGCCACCTTCGCCCGCTCACCGGAACTTGCCCAATGGCTGAATAATGAAGAAGCCAGCGCAANNGCCCTCGCCGACCATCCCAACATCCACCTGATTTCCGGTGTACGCGTTAAACAACTCACGCAGACAGGATCTGATTGGGATTTATGGGATGCGGAAAAGAATAGAATCACCACAGCAAATGCCGTGGTGATCGCCTGCGCCTTTAGCGCCCAAGAGATTACCCAGACCAACTATCTCCCACTGAAAAAAATCCGTGGGCAAATCAGCTTGGCTGAGGCCAACGCAAAATCCGCGGCGCTCCGAACGGTTTTATGCGGCGAGGGTTATATAGCGCCGGCAATCAATGGACAGCACTGCGCAGGGGCGTCATTTGTTTTGCGGTCGGATGAAACCGAAATGTCCTGGGAAGAACATAAACACAACCTCGCTAACTCCGCAGCGCTCTCTTCTTCCTTTACCGACTTGTCAGTAAATGACTTGAACAATGGGCGAGCGAGTTTCCGCTGCACCACCCCGGACTATTTGCCGGTTGTGGGCCCAGTCGCACAGGCTGACGCCATGGTGGAGACGTTTGCCGCTCTGCGGCGGGACGCCAAAACCAATATCGANNGCCTATACGCCTTTATGCGCGGAGCTGCTCGCCGGTCTGATCGCCAACCATCCCCTACCCTTACCCCGCGACCTGATCCAGGCGCTTCATCCCGCACGCTTTCTGATCCGCGATCTCGGACGCAACCGGATTTAAGCGGACTAGACTAAATAGGCGATAAGAACCCAAATCCTTCCGACTGCACAAGCGCCGGGCCGGATAGGTATCTGAAAGCCTCGCTTCAAGGACGAAGCGAGGCAGCTACATGGACGTATTCACCGCGATTTCAGATACCTATCCGGCCCGGCGCGGCTCATCTTACGGAGCTCCAAAAAAATGCTGATCANNCGCCTGGTGTTCGAACAACTGCACCGCGCCAGCGACCGCGCCGCCCGAGACGCCAACTTCACCGCCGACGTCGCCTGCGTCGCCCTCAACCATCTTCCTCCCCGCTACGTCCGCCACGACGTGGACATGACCTTCTTCCTGTCACCCATGGAACACGAAGAAATCCTCGATAAAGTGGCCAAAGCCGTAAATGAAGCGGTGGCCTACGTCGAGCAGAGAGGAAACCGTCGGTAGCCCTGAGCTGGGTCAACTGTAAATATCCCGCCACTGCAGTAAAATACCGCGCCTTCTCTGCGCGCCAGCGCCTAATCATCGCGGTTTTTCCTATGACAGAACTTCTCTCCCCTGCCGGCACCCTTAAAAGCATGCGTTACGCCTTCGCCTATGGTGCTGATGCGGTTTATGCCGGTCAGCCGCGCTACAGCCTGCGGGTGCGCAACAACGAATTCAACAAACTGGAAAATCTAGGGCAGGCCATCGACGAAGCGCACAGTCAGGGGAAACTTTTCTATCTCGCCAGCAACCTTTCGCCCCATAACGACAAAGTGCGCACCTATATCCGCGACCTGGAACCGGTGATCGCCATGAAACCGGATGCGCTGATTATGGCGGACCCGGGGCTGATCATGATGGTGCGCGAGACTTGGCCGGATCAGCCGGTGCACCTCTCTGTCCAGGCCAACGCCGTCAATTACGCCACCGTGAAGTTTTGGGCCAAACAAGGGATTGAGCGGGTGATTTTGTCCAGGGAGTTATCCATTGAAGAAATAGAAGACATTCGCAACGAATGCCCAGATACAGAACTGGAAGTCTTCGTCCACGGCGCCCTCTGTATCGCCTACTCAGGCCGCTGCCTCTTGTCCGGCTATATGACCCACCGGGATTCCAACCAGGGCGCCTGCACCAACTCCTGCCGCTGGGAATACAACACCCACACCGCCAAAGAAACCGAAACTGGCGACCTGATCGCCGTCGAGCCCGCGCAGCCAAGAACAGCACCGGCGCAGCCAAAAACTTGGAACCCGGAAGTCGATGGTGAAATCCAGCCGGTGCTGCTGCAGGAAAAAAGCCG